>JAJYLA010000119.1 GCA_021788115.1 Actinomycetes bacterium
CAGGGGACTCATAATCCCTTGGTCGCGGGTTCGAGTCCCGCCGGGCCCACCAGGGGTTACATACAAAACTGACGAGGTCACACCTACAAAAGTGCATCACCACAATGCACTGCGGGTGTGACATTCGAATTTAATCTGGCTCTTCAGCTCTTAGCGGGGTCTGAGGTTCTCGGGCCACCGGCCACCGGGGGCACACCCAGGATCCTCTGTACAAGTCCAGGAAGCTCCTGGTCATGAGAGAGCGGGACCTGGACGAGAAGACCACCGCACGCCTGGCCTCCCTGCTCGGCCTGGGGGATCCCACCGCCGAGGTGGCTCTGGCCTACCGGGTGAAGGAGGCCCTGGCCGAGTTCTACGAGATCCCTTCGCCCACCGAGGCCGCCGAGCGCCTCACCGAGATTATCGAGCGCATCAGCTCCCCGGCCAACTCCCCCGAGCTGAGAAGGCTGGGGCGGACCCTGAAACGCTGGTTCGAAAAGATCATGGCCTTCCACCGGACCAGGCTGACCAACGGCCCCACCGAAGGGCTCAATAACCTGATCAAGAGGGTAAAAAGGGTATCGGTTTACCGGCTCTCGGGCGCATAGCCCCTGCGTGGCAAATTCCCCGTTGTGCGATAGACCTATGGGGGCCGAGCCAACCTTGGAGGCGCCAATGAAAGTTGCCCGAATCGCTGGCGGCTATCGGATTGAGGGTTCCGGCCCTGATGTCGAGTTGGCGAACCGCTACCTCGCTCATCTGGCAGCGCGAAACTTCTCCACCTCGACGGTGCGCACCTACGCCTTTCACCTGCTCAGCTTCCTGCGTTTCACCGATGAACACCAACTAGAACTCGGCTCCGTAACCCCCACCGATATCTTCGATTTCCTTGCCTGGGTTGGGCTGCGGCCGCCTATCACCGCTTCTGTGGTGTCGCTGGGGGTTCGGTTGGGTGCGAGCGCGTCGACGCTGAATCAGCGGATCGCAGCGGTTCGCGGCTTGTTTGAGTACGCCGTCGTGACCGGTGTGCGTCAAAGGAGCCCGGTTCCCGTCTCACGCCGGGCAAGTGGTTTGGCAGTCAAGCCTCGTGGCCTTCTTGGCCACATCCAATGAACCCAGGAGGGTTCAGCGCGCTCCAGGCCTGCAACCCCCAGGGCAGGCTCCTGCGGGCAAGGTGAGTGGCAACACCTGACGCTATGGGTGGTTCGGCGAGTTCACCACGAAGAAGATCAAGCGCGCCGCCCAGCTATCAGCGGTCGCTTGTAAATGTCAACGTCCTCTTGAGTGACCGGAGCTGTCCCGGTCCTACGTGCTTGTCTCTTTCGAGGCGGCCAGCCACGATGCCTGGCGCAACTGACTGCGCTTCCGCAAAGGCTCGAACCGCATTCCGACTGAAGTCCGCGGCTTCGACGAACCGACTGTAGTCATCGATCGAGAGCAGGGCGTCACGGGCAAAACTATCGGCCGCTCGCTCGTCGTCGTCCGGTTGCACGTCCTCCAAATCGGCCCCGTCGACGAACTCTCGACGGCGACCGCCGGACAAGACGTGACCGGCCTCGTGATAGAAGGTAAACCAGAACTGGTCATCCGATTTGTGTCGCAGGCTGAGCTGGATGACCGCACGAGAGCCGAGCCAGCGCGCTGCCCCGCTAAGGCGGGTGCCGCAAAGTTCAGGCGTCAGGACGACGATGACTCCCGCCTCGGCGCATACGGTCTGCACTCGCTCGAACACCTGAGCGAACGGCTCTCGCCGCGTAAGAAGTCGGATCTCGGTCAGCACCTTCCGAAAGCGGCGGGCATCGAACGGCACCGCCTCAATGTCAGCCGCTTGCAGCTCACCCCAGTGCAGCCAGGCGGTAACTGCCTCTGGCGAAGCGGCGAACGCCGGAGAGGCGCGGTAAGCCGCCGCCGCAGCGACGCGGTCGAAGGCAGCCGGACTGCTAATCCCGAGCCACGAGAGGAGGTGGGCGAGGGTCGCCGCCTTGGTCGAGCCTCGCTCGATGAGTCGGTGGCGCACGAGATCGGCTATCGGGAACCGGTCGACCCAGGCTGCCTGAGTCTCCAACTCTGTCTTTGCCTGCTGCCGCGCCAGTATGTTCCGGTACTGCGTCTCCAGATTCGTCCAGAAGCGGGCCGAGATTCCAAGTGCTCGTTCCAACTGGATGGCGGTTTCCGGCGTGATGGCCGCCTTCCCCTTGATGATCTCGTTGACCGTCTTGAGAGGTCGTCCGAGTCGCTGCGCCAGCTCAGACTGCGTCATCTCCCGGTCCTGCAGGGCTTCAAGAAGAACATCGCCCGGCGCAACTGCCCATTCCGGCTCCCATCCGGGCCGCGAGCTAGTTGCCATGGTAGTCATCCACCTCCTTGATCTTGATGTCCGTGACCCGGGTCGTATCGATGCCACCATCGTCGAGACGAGGCACCGGGTTGTGATCCGGTTCGAAAATGAGCCGGTACGGGCCCCGGAGATCGAGGGCGAATTCGCCAGCCCGATCGGCGCTGAGCGGGTGGCAGTTACCCGGCACGCCGCGCATGTCAGCCAGAGTCGGGGCCGCGCGCAAAGACACCAGGCGCACCTTGAGGATCTTCCACTGCTCGGCCCCCCACCGCCGGGTGCCCTGGCGGTCGTCGGAGCATGACTTCTCCAACCTCCCGTTAGCCCACGACATCTCGATGACCTGCCTCCTTGACACTTCCACCCTTAGGGTGAAGACTAGTCTAGTTGCAGGAGTTCACGATGGCCATGACACTTCAGCTCACGATGAGCAACCCAGCAGAGTTCGAGCCGGTGCCGAGGGGCCCGGGACACTATGTCGCGGCCCTCCAGACAAAGCCCGGTGAGCTGCAGGCGCTGCACGAGGCGTCTGCAGCGACGTGGGCAGGCTTGACCCCGCTCATAGAGGTACTTGGTCCCAAGACGCCAGGTTCGGAGCCATTCAAGCACGCCCGCGTGAATGATTGGGTGAAACGGGTGGCAGGGGCGGTCGGTTCGCACGCGATCTTTCTTGATCGGCTGCGGCTATCGCCGAACCACCTGGCAGAGGTACAAGGTGAGACCGTCCCCGTGATCTCGGCGGTCTACGCCGCCGCCCGAAGGCGGGGTATCGTGTTCGTACCGGTGCTGCAGCTGAGCGACGTGGCAGCAACCGTTCGGCAGGTCGCGGACTCGGCAGCTGTTGACGGGCGCGGGGTGGCACTCCGGCTGCCGCTGCTCGGCACGGTCACAGCCGGCGGAAGGACTTTGCCCACCCTCGTCCAGGAGAAGCTCGACATGGTGCAGGTGGACGTGACCGGTGCCGACCTGCTCATGGATCTGCGCGAGATTTCGGAGGACACGGAAATCGACGTCAATGACCTCGCGGTGATGATCGGCCATCTGGTCGCGATCGGCCGTTGGCGGAACGTCGTCCTGCTGGGGACGGCGATGCCGAAATCGCTGGGAGGCGGGGTAGTGGAGGCGGGGACCGTCGGGCGGCTGCCACGCAAGGAGTGGCTCCTGTGGCTTGCCCTGCGGGATGCCGGCATCTCCCGGATGCCGACGTATGGCGACTACGCCGTCCAGCATCCCGAACCGCCGGTCGATGTGGCGGAGGGTCAGGGACCGCTAGGCATTCGGGCAGCCATCCGCTACACCCATGAGACGGTCACCGTGATCCCGAGGGCCAAGGAGCCCCGACACACCGAAGGCCGGGAGCAGTACCGGCAGCTCTGCAGCATCCTCGCCGCCCAGCCTGAGTTCGCTGGTCGGGACTACACCTGGGGCGATCGCCAGGTTGCCGAGTGCGCCGACGGAACGTGCGAGCCCGGGTGGGAGGACCACTGGCGCGGCGCCGCGACGTCCCACCACCTGCGTTTCGTGGTGGACCAGCTCGCCCGGCTCAGGTAACGACGGCGCGGACGTTCCCGGCTCGGCGCACGAGCAGGGCATCCCGCACAACCCGCTTAAGGCCCTCAACGTCAAGCACCGCCAGGAGCATCTCCCACAACCGGAACCGGCCGGCGCGAGGATCAGGCAACTCCCCCAGGTCGCATAGGGCGCCATACACGTCGTCCCTCCAGAGCAGGCGGACCAGCGTTTCCGGATCGACAGCGTCGTTGGGCTTGGCACGGCGCAGCGTCGAGAAACTCATCCCGTCGCCGATGACCTGGACGCCCCACCACGGAGGAAGAATTTCCAGCGCCCGATCGACATGTCGATACGCCAGTACGGCGTGGCACCGGTCGAAAACCCGGCCGTATGCATCCGCTTGGCGGGGAAGTCGCTTGAGTGTGTCCCGCTCGGTCTTGATCTCGAAGCCGTCAAGGCGGGTGCCGATCACGGCGACGTCGGCCCGTTCGTTGGACTGGGGTACCCAGAACTCGTAAACGGCCTCGGCTATGCCGGGAGCTGACGAAAGCAGCACAGATCGCAGTGACTCCCGGACTTCGAACTCAGTCATCGTAGCCAACGCCCGTGGTCCTCGGACAGCGCGAAACGGTGCGACCGTGGCGCCAGCTGCACAAACGGGCGCGGCCATGTTGCTCCGCCCGGTCGATCTAACGTCACGCACAAGCACTCGCTACTATGCCCGAGACATGACTCTCGAACGGCGGCGAAGATCATCATGAAGTACAGGTGGCAGGAGACGCCGACAGCCGACTCTGTCACGCTCAGCCGTTCTCGAACTCGTGAACTTTGAACCCGAGGGTTTGGGCGTTCTCGGCGACCGCCCGTGAAATCCGCGCTTCGCTCTGGGCGCCACTCGGTGCGGTCGCGACAAGGCCAATCCCCGAGAACCACGGAGGCAGCTCCGGCCGCTGCCCGAGAATCCGAAGGACCCGCCACAAGCCCTTCGGGAACTTCCGCCGGGATCTCCGCGGAAAGTACCAGCGCGGCCCCGATGCTCCCGGCGCGGACGTCAAGTCTCGACTCGTTCACCGGCACCTCCGCGATTCTAGCCGACCCGGTCGGCAATGCCCAGCCATTACCACTTGGCCCACTCCATGATTCCACCCGGACTGCGTGGACTGGGCGGTTTCAAGTAAACAGCGCAACGACCTCAGCAAACTTCTCCGCCGGAGTCCGGTATCCGAGCGTCATCCGTGGCCTCCCATTCAATGACTCTTCGATGGTCCGGAGATCGTCGGGCGACAGCAGGGAAAGGTCGCTTCCCTTGCGCATGTATTGCCGCAGCAGCCCGTTGGTGTTCTCATTCGAGCCCCTCTGCCATGGTTAACCGGCCAATCCTCCCTCGCAATGATGAGCAAGAACGTGCCCGGTGATCGTTATTTCTTCTTGAGGACCTGACTTCGTAGAGTACGAAGGTCTTCTTCGCGAGGCTCGCCGGGAGCTGCGCACCCGCATCTCTCATGGCGCGTTCGACCTCCTTTGCACCGCGCCCGTAGGGCAGATGGAGGAGCTTGACGTATCTCGTCTGGCGCTCTACGAGGGTGCCCGTGGGTGGGTTCGCGATGAGAATCTCCATGAGGAGCTCGAGCGGACGGGTCTGCTCGGCGGCTTCGGGTGTCTCCAGCGCGAGCTCTTGCCAGTCCTTGGCCCAGGGAGCGGCCAGCGCCCGCTAGAGCTCCTCATCGGCACGGACCCGCTCGGCGAAGGCGTCGTTGAGGTGTTCGGCGACCGCCAGGACTGCCTCGGGTGGCCAGCAGGCCAGCATTTCCGTGAGCGCCCTGGAAGTCATTGTGCCGACTGTCGATCAGGGTGGTCAGCCACCCTACGGGGTCGATCCGGCGCATCCCAGCTACTACATCCGGCGTGGCGCGACGACGTTCGAGGCGTCATCCGACCAGGTACGGGCACTTGCACGATCACGACCACCAGCGGACCAGCCGCACCGATCCCTCTACGGATTGCAACTCTTCTAGGTCGAACTGTCCCAGCAGGGACCGCAGTGGAGGTCGCCACCGTCGGCGCAGTGGTGACTGTCTGGGTGTATGAGGTCGGTATCGTCCGAGCACCCGCAGCGGTCGCAGAAGACCCAGGTCGCCTCTTGCCGCAACGGCCGGGGAGCCAGCAGCTCGAGCTGCTGCACGAGTTGGACGAGGTTGTCGTGGGCAGCGTCGTCGTGCGGAGCTGATGCAATGAGGTGGTATGTCACCAGCTCAGCAATGTCGGTGACGGTGTAGCTCATGATGGCGCTCCTCTCCCGTGTGGGTTCTTGGGTGCGCGACGGGCACGGAGCAGGAGCCCGGGGTCAAGGGACGAGGACGGCGTCCTCCGCGAGTACCGGAGCAAGGGACCAGCGGTCCGACGCGGTGGCTCGCAACGCCTTGAGGCCGTGCGGCTCCGCGTGATCCTGGGTGGCACCGAACCCCAGACAATAGAAAGGGCGCGCAGATGCCGTCGTGACGTCATGACGGCATAGTGGTACACTGAGGGCATGGTAAAGAAGAAGACGACCGTCTACCTCGACTCTGACGTCCTCACCGCGGCGAAGGCCGCGGCGCTCACCTCCAAGCGGTCCGAGAGCGCGGTCATCGAGGACGCGTTGCGGTCGTACCTCCGAAGCGGCCACGGCGATGCGGTGCGGGAGGAGTTGCAGCAACTCCTGGAGCGTGTGGCCTCGGCAAGCGAACTTGACGAGGACGCGGCGCTCGCACAGGCAGTAGGTGATGTGCACGCGGTCCGTCGGCAGCGGCGGTCGCGATCGGTGCGTGGTGAGTGAGCTGCGTCGCGTTGTCCTTGACACGAATGTGTTCGTCGCGGCGGTCACCTCGCGAGAAGGCGTGTGCGCCCGACTCCTCGTTGGTGCGAGAGGTGGGCGGTATCGCCTCGTCGTCTCTCCGATGCTGCTCGACGAGCTTTCCGCGGTGCTCGTCCGGTCGAAGTTCCGGCGATACCTGAGCGACAAGGACGCGCGTCGGTTCGTGGAGGTGATCCGGGAGCTGGCAGAGGTGGAGGATGACCCACCGGAGGGAGGTGACCCCATCACTGATGATCCCGATGACGACTTTCTCGTCGTGCTTGCCGAGGCGGTCGGTGCTGAGGTGCTCGTGTCGGGCGATCCGCACCTTACGACCCTGCAGCGCCCGGGGGGCTCACGGTGATGACTCCCCGGAGCTTTCTTGATGCCATGAGCGCGTGGTAGAGCTCTTCAAGGAGAACGCCTGGAGCCGGTTGAAGACGATTTCGACTTTGCGTCGAGTGCTGCTGCCGGGCGGCCTGCTCGGTCGATGTGATCGCTTGGCGAGGGTTATGGGTGAGCAGTGCGGCTGTGAGTTCGGTGAGGCTCTCGATGTTGCGGCCACCTGAGGTGAGGCCGGGACTCAACGGGACTCAAGTGTTGCCCTTGCGAGCGGAATAGTGCCCCTCCGTCTCCGCCACGATAGGTCCTCACCCGCGCTGTTATCTAAATGGCCTGGTCACCGGGTCCGTATTTTCTACGTTCGCAACGCAGAAGTCGGCGGTCCACGTTGGGCCAGCCCCCGAGCGCGCCGGCGGCCCACTCCGGGGCGGCAGCAAATTTGCAACGTGATTTGTAATGCGCCGTGCAGGACTCGCTGCGACGGGGACGGTCAAGCTGGAGGAACCCGGGAGCCGTATCTATCTGACCTGGACTTCCGCGCCCAGTGAGCACAGCCAGCAGGACTGGCTGGGACGTCGGAACCTTCCTACGGACCAGAAGGTTGGGGATTCGAATCCCTCCGAGCACGCAAGAACACCGTTGGCCGCGGGTATCGCGTGCCTCTCTTGTGATCGCTGGTTTCTGGATTTGTCACGATTTTGTAGCGGAGGGTCCGGTGAGTCCAGCGGCCCAAGCGGTGCATCTGCCACCCAGAGGCTCGCGCCCAAAATCGAGCGGGATGCCTTCGCCTTGCCGAGCGCGGCTCACCTGGCCGCCTACGCTGGCATCCCCCCTCTGTTGGGTTCCACCCAACGTTTCTGTATCAAATGGAAGTTCGCTGTTTCAATTCATGTTCCAAGCACCGAGCTTCACGCAGTCTGACGTGCTACTTTGCAACTCCCCACGACAGGTTGTGACATATTGATACCGCTGTACTAAATCTCATAATCCCTTGGTCGCGGGTTCGAGTTCCGCCGGGCCCACCAGGTCAGAGGCCATGTTCCAGGTGTCGCGTGATCGCCGCGGGATGACCCGCGTGATACGGAGCCCCCATGCCCGGGTTACAGGTCATGCCCGACGTCCCTTCGTCCTCTCATAAACGATGTCGCCGCCGACGATCGTCGCGTCTACGGCGAGATTCCGGAGCTCGTCGGCTAGAACCGCATACGGGTCGTGGCTGAGGACGGTCAGGTCGGCGAGCATCCCGGGGGCGATGGTGCCCTTCTCGTGTTCCTGGTGCACCGCATATGCACTGCCGACGGTGTAGGCGTGAAGCGCCTGTCCAACGGTGAGCGACTCTGCGGGCCCAAAGTCGACGCCGTCAAAGGTCCGCCGGTTGACGAGGTCATGGATGTTGAGCAAGGGGTCACCGCTCACAACGGGAGTGTCGGTCGAGGCGGGGATCTCGATGCCGGCGTCAAGGAGAGATCGGATTCGATATGCGAGCGCGGCGCGTTGGGTGCCGAGCGCGCGTAGCACTCCGTCACCGAGTTCGGAGATGAACCGGCCCTGGGGGACCGCCACCATGCCGAGCGTCACGATCCGCGCGATCTGTGTGTCACTCACCACGGAGAGGTGCTCGATCCGGTGCCGGGCATCGGGGCGAGGCAGGATTCGCTGGGCTTCGGCGACGATATCGAGTACGACGTCCAAGGCGGCGTCGCCGATCGCGTGAATGGCCAGTTGCCATCCCGCCAGATGCGCCCCGATGAGCCGCTCCCGGAGCATCTCTTCTGGGAACTGCAACAGCCCGCGATTGATACACCCGTCGAGGGCGTCCGCTTCGTAGTCGACCCGCATGTATGCGCTGCGCCCGATGAGGGACCCGTCTGACAGCACTTTCGTCGGGCCGATTCGCAGGCGTTCATCCCCCATGCCCGAACGGAGACCGAGGTCGAGCGTGTAATGGTCATGGCCCCCGGTCTGCGCATGGTCGACCTTGTGGAGGGTCGTGAGATATGGCATGACGGTCGCACGTACATGTAGACGACCGGCGTCGCGGGCTAGCTGGTAGCCGGCCAGATCGATGGTCGATGACCCGAGGTGGTCCGGTGCGCCGATCCCGGGGTCGGTGATGCTAGTCAGTCCCAACGCGATCGCATGCGTAGCACCGGCGGCGGCGTAGTCGGCCACCTGCTCGGCGGTGGCAGGCGGGATCGCATCGGTCACAATCCGGCGTGCCGTCTCTTGCAGGAGCCCCAGAGCCCGCCCCTGCTCGTCGGTCGGCACGGCGCCACCATCGGGGACGGGTAAATTCCTGCGCTCCGGGTATCCGC
>JAJYLA010000120.1 GCA_021788115.1 Actinomycetes bacterium
AGTCCCGTCGAAGACGCTTGGCACGGCGTGGCGACGGCGGCGAGCGCACTCGTGCTCGACGCGAGGCTTCCGGAAGAGGGGGACGGCAGGACGGGCGGATGACCGCCTTGGCGTCGCGGCTTGAGAGGTCCGCGACCATGCGCCGGACCTCCGCCAGGTCGGCCGCCGCGGGTGACTGGCCGTCGGCGGGCCGCTCCGCGACGGGACGGGGGCGAGGCGGCGGGGGGATGGTCGGAGGTGCCGGCCGGCTGTCGCCGATCTTCGGCTTGGGCGCCACCGGATCCGACGCCGTGGCCCCCGCGGCGGGCTGCGCCTCGGCGCCGGGGCCGGCCGGCCCCGGCGGCGGCAGGGGGGCACCCGTGCGGCGCTCCGCAACCGCCGCAACCGCGTCCGCAACCGCGTCCGCGCCGGTCGCCGCCGGTGTACCCACGCCCCTCTCGCCGCCAACGCCGGTCTCACCGCCGGCGCCGCTGTCGGTCCCTGCTCCCGGCCCCTCCAGCGGGGGCGCGCTCCGGTGGGCGCCGACGCCGAGGGTCCGCACCGGGGATCCCGGCGCGAGCGTTTCGGCGTCGGAAGAGTCTGTGCGGGTGCGGGTGCGGGTGCGGTTGCGTCCGCCGCGCGACCCGCGTCGCCGGCGCCGGCCGCCGGAGGTCGCCGCGCCGGATTCGCCGGCGTCGCCGCCCGCGCCAGCCCCGCCGGAGGCCGGCTTCGGGGGCGCGCCGCCGGCGCCGGCCGCCTCCGTCCCGGCTTCTCTGCCCCCCTCAGGGCCGCCTGCGGCGGGCGCGACGCCCGGCGTCGCCGCCGGGCCGGGTGTGTCCGGGTGGGCCGGCGCTGTATCGGACATGGTGGCAATCCCTTCTCACGACGCACGCTCCCAGGCGTGCGGCGCGGCCGTCGCGACGTCGGGGGCCCCCACCGTGAGGGGCTCCCGTCGCGCGCCGTCGCGCAAGATCCATTGATGCGTCCTTCGAACGTCCCGTTCCTCGAGACCGGGCGACAGCGCTGCCATCACCTCGGCCGGGCGCAGGCTGCGCGGCTTGCTCGCGAGCTCCGCCTCGACCCAGACCGCCGGCGAGGGGTCGCCGCCCGACTCCCCGCTGTCGCGGCTCTCCGGGCACGCCACGCTGCCGAGCACCCTCAGATCGAGGATGCCGGGCCGGATGTCGTCGGTCGTCTCGACGCCCTTGCGGGCGCGGGTCACGACGGCCGTCGGGGCGGCGAGGAGGGCCGCGGCGCGCGCGGCCAGGTCGTCCTCCCCGGGCGGAAGGCCCCCCTCCGCGGCCACCGCTGACCAGCGCCACGTGCACGAGTCGACCACCTCCTGCAGCGAGGGGCTGCCGGGCGGAAGGACAGCCGCTGCGACGGCATCCACGCCCGCAGGCAGCGCCGCGGAGAGGCGGTCGGGGAGGAGGCGGACGTCGACGTCGACGCCGTCGCCGGCGACCTCGACGTCCAGGTATTCGGCCACGGATTCGCAACCGGTGGGCAAGGCAAGGCCGAAGCTGAGCCTGGGGCGCGGCGAGAAACCCTCGGAGTACGCCACGGGGAGCTGGACCCGCCGGAACGCCCGCTCCCACATGCGGGCCACGTCCCGGTGGCTGGTCCAACGGACCTTGCCGAGCTTGGCGAAGCGCACCCGGATCCGGCTCACGGCCGCGCCTCCGCCAGCTCCCGCCGGTGCGCCCGGAACGTGACGGGCACCTCGCCCCCCCGGCTCAGATCCTGTCCGGTGCCCTGGCTGCCGCCCGCCGGCGGCGTCGCGGAGGCCACGACGTGCTCGATGCCGTAGCCGGTGCACGCCCCGCAGTCGTAGCACGGGGTCCACCGGCAGTCCTCGGTACCGGACGCCACCAGGGCGTCCTGCCACTCCTGCCAGAGGTAGTCCTCGTGGAGCCCGGCGGAGATGTGCGCCCAGGGCAGCAGCTCGGGGCGGTCCCGCTCGCGGTGGACGTACCAGTCGACCGAGAGGCCGTGTGCCGCCATGGCCTCGATCCACAGGTCGAGCGAGAAGTGCTCCGACCACTCCTGGAAGGTCCCCCCGCGACGCCACACCTCCTCGATGACGGCCCCGACCCGCCGGTCGCCCCGGCTGGCGATGCCCTCCGCGAGGGAAGCCCTCGGGTCGTGCCAGCGCAGCTGGACCCCGCGGTCGCGCCGCAGGGCGTCCCGCAGCAGCCCGACCTTGCGCCCGAGCTCGGCCGGCGTGTCCTGGCGGGCCCACTGGAAGGGTGTCTGGGCCTTGGGGACGAAGCCGCCGACCGACGCGGCGACGGTGACCGAGCGCTGGTAGCGGCGGCCGATCGCCACGCAGGCACGCGCCAGCTCCGCGATGGCGAGAGTGTCCTCGTCGGTCTCGGTGGGCAGCCCCGTCAGGAAGTACAGCTTGACCCGGCGCCATCCCTGGGAAAAAGCCGACTCCACCGCGCCGTAGAGGTCCTCTTCCCGGATGAGCTTGTTGATCACCTGGCGCAGCCGCCACGTGCCCGCCTCGGGCGCGAACGTGAGCCCGGTCCGGCGCGCCCTTTGGATCTCGCTGGCGATGCCGACGGTGAACGCGTCGACGCGCAGGCTCGGGAGGCTCACCGACACGGGGAACCGCCCGGCGGACGGGTCGGCGACGATACCGCGCACGACATCCTCGACACCGGAGAAGTCCGCGCTCGACAGGGAGGTCAGGCTGACCTCGTCGTAGCCGGTACGGCGCAGGCCGTCGGCGACCATCTCCCGGACCTGCGCGGCGGGGCGCTCGCGCACCGGCCGGGTGATCATGCCCGCCTGGCAGAACCGGCACCCCCGCGTGCAGCCGCGGAAGACCTCCACGTTGAGCCGGTCGTGCACCACCTCGGTGAGGGGCACCAGCTGGTTCTTCGGGTAGGGCCAGGCGGCCAGGTCGGCGACGGTCCGCTTCTCGACGCGGGCGGGCACGTCCGGCCAGCGGGGGGTGACGGCGACGAGGTCCGCCCCGTCGTACACCACGTCGTAGCAGGAGGGCACGTACGCGCCCGCCACCCGCGCGAGGTCGCGCAGCAGCCGCCCCCGCGACCCGGCCGTCCTGCCCCCCGCTTTCCACTCCCGCACGGCGTCGGTGATTTGTCCGACGACCTCCTCACCGTCGCCGATGGCGAAGACGTCCACGAAGTCGGCGATGGGCTCGGGGTTGAACGCGCAGTGCCCGCCGGCGACGACCAGGGGGTCCTCGGGGCCGCGATCGGAGGCCCGCACCGGCACGCCGGCGAGGTCGATGCAGTTGAGGACGTTGGTGTACACCAGCTCCGCCGAGAGGTTGAACGCCAGGATGTCGAAGTCACGGGCCGGTGCGTGGCTGTCCACGGAGAACAGCGGCAGGCCGCGCCGGCGCATCTGGGCCTCCATGTCGGGCCAGGGGGCGTACCCGCGCTCCGCGCGGGCGTCGCCCCGCTCGTTGAGGATCTCGTAGAGGATCTGAAGGCCCTGGTTGGGAAGGCCCACCTCGTAGGAGTCGGGGTAGACGAGGAGCCAGCCGACCTTCCCCTCGAGGGTCCCCGGAGCCACCGCCCCGTCCTCGCACCCTATGTAGCGGGCGGGCTTCTGGACCTGGGCGAGGATCGGTTCGATCTGGGGCCACAGAGACGTCATGTCCGTGGTCAGTGTAGCGCCGGGCCCCCCGGAGGCCGAGGTCCGCCGGTCCGGGCCCGTCACGAGAAGCGGTGCATCCTCACGTTCTGCACGAGGCCGACGGCGGCGAAGGTCGCGATCACCGCGGAGCCCCCGTAGCTCATGAGCGGCAGGGGGATGCCCGCCACGGGCATGATCCCCATCGTCATCCCCACGTTCTCGAACACCTGGAACGCCACCATGGCCAGGACGCCGACGGACATGAGCGTCCCGAGCAAGTCCCGCGAGAGGGTCGCTGCCCGCCAGGTGCGCCAGATGACCACGGCGAAGAGGAGCAGCAGGAGGGCGGAGCCGACGAGGCCGACCTGCTCGCCCACGGCGGTGAAGATGAAGTCGGTCCGCTGCTCGGGCACGTAGGAGAGGTTGGTCTGGGTTCCCTTGCCGATCCCCCGGCCCGTCAACCCGCCGGCGCCGATGGTGATCTTGGACTCGGCGACGTTGTACTCGTTCGCCCCGGCCACCGACTGCAGGAGTGCGGCGCTGGGCTGGTCGGGAGCGCTGGCGAACGACGTCAGGCGGGCCTGCTGATAGCTCTTCAAGATCCCGAAGTGGACGACGCCCACCGACGCCACCACCGCCAGCAGGGCGAGCAGGCCCATGTGGCGGGCGGAGATGCCGCCGACGACGAGCACGGCCACGAGCACCGCGCCGAGAACGAGGGCCGTGCCGAGGTCGGGTTGCTTGTAGATCAACACGAACGGGAGCGCCGACAGCCCGAGCACGACGACGAGGTTGCGCCGCGACAGGGACCCCTTCGCCGTGGCGCAGTAGCTCGCCAGGGCGACGATCAGCCCGATCTTGGCGATCTCGGAGGGCTCCAGCTGGTAGGACCCCACCTGGAACCACGCCTGGGCGCCGCGGCTCTTGTGGCCGACGACGTAGACGCCGAGGAGCATGAGGATCGACAGCCCGTAGATGACCGCCGCCCAGTCCCGGTAGCGGCGGTAGTCGATCGCGGAGACGACGACCATCACCCCCACGCCGAGGACCATGAAGATGGCCTGCTTCTTGACGTAGTACAGGGGGCTCAGCCCGGCGATCTCGAGCTGGTCGCGGGTGGCCGTGTAGACCATCAGGCAGCCGAACGCGCCGATCGCCAGCACGGCCAGCATCAGTATCGGATCGAAGTGGCGCCACGCCGTCGGCAGCTCGCGCCGCTTGGCCACCCCCGGCGCCGGCGGCGATCCCGGCGGCATCAGTTCTGCCCCCCGCTCCCGGCCGGTGAGTACGACACCGGCTCGAGCGCCTTGCCGAGCAGGGCGTCCCAGATCTCCCGTGTGACCGGCGCGGCCACCGACGCCCCGTAACCGGCCTCCTCGACGAAGGCGTCGACCACGTAGTGCGGGTTGCTCACCGGGCCGAACGAGGTGAACACCGAGGTGTCCTGGTGGGGAGGCTGGAGCTGGGCGGTTCCCGTCTTGCCTGCGAGGCCGGCGTTCGCCAGGGGGGTTCCGGCGAAGACGCCGTAAGCAGTGCCGCTCGGGTTGTCGATGACACCCTCGAAGCCCTGCAGCATCGCGTCACGCCACGAGGATTTCAGGGGGATCGTGCGGATCACCTGGGGACCGTAGCTGTGCAGGACCTTCCTGGTGGCCGTTTCGGCGTCGACGGCGATCTGGGGCCGCATGAGGGAGCCTCCGTTCGCGAACGCCGCATAGGCGTTGGCCAGCTGCAGCGGCGTGACCAGCAGCTCGTCCTGCCCGATGGCGAGCTGGTCGCTGTTTCCGGCGTACCACTGGGTCTGGGGGTAGTCCTTGGGATACTTGCGGTGGAACTCGATGTACGTCTGGGGGGTGGGGACGAAGCCGGGGGACTCGCCGGGCAGGGCGATGCCGGTCCGGTGCCCGAAGCCGTACTTTTCGGCCACGTTCTGCAGGTAGTCCTCGCCGTAGGAGGACCGGCCGTACCAGAGCTTGATGCCGATGGTGTTGAAGAAGTTGTCGCTGGAAACGGTGATCGCCTTCGGCAGGTCGATCCACCCGTAGGCGGCGTAGTTGTCGTTGTGCGCCGGCGTGTTCCCCACCATGATCACGCCCGTGTCGTGGAACAGCGAGTTGGGGGTGATCAAGCCGGACTCGAGGCCGGCGGTGGCCGTCACCAGCTTGAAGGTCGAGCCCGAGGCGTAGTCGCCCTGGAGGGTGCGGTCGAGAAGCGGATGGGCGGGGTTGTCCCGGTAGGCGGCGTAGTGCTTCTCGCTGATGCCGCCTATGAACTGCGCCGGGTTGTATGTCGGCACGCTGGCCAGCGCGAGGATCTGACCGTTGGTGGGATCCTCGACGACGGCAGAGCCGGCGGGCGCGTCGAAGTTCCTGTTGGTGACCTTGTCGAAGGTTTGCCGGGCGGAGGCCATGCCCTGCTCGAGCGCCTGCTCGGCGACCATCTGCACGCGGCCGTCGATGCTGAGCCGCAGGTTGTCGCCGGGAACGGGCGGGGTGTAGCTCAAGGTGGCCAGGACGTTGCCCTGCGAGTCGACCTGGACCTTCTCGATGCCGGGGGTGCCGCGCAGCACGCTCTCGAAGGTTTCCTCCACGCCGGCCTGCCCGATCTCGTCGCCCTGCTGGTAGCCCCTCGACTTCAGGCTCTGGTACTCGCTCTGGCTGATCCGCCCGACGTAGCCGACGATGTTGGCGGCCGCTCTGCCCATCTTGCTGTAGGTGCGCACCGACTCGGTGGTGGCCTGGACACCGGGGAAGAGGTCCTGGTGCTCCTGTATGTAGAGGATCTGCTCGGGGCTGGCGTCGGGCAGCACCGGCACCGGGGCGTAGGGGCTGTACTGGAGGTTGTTGATCGCCTTGGTGAGCTCGGGGACGGTCATGCCCAGCAGCGGCGCGAGGCGGGCCACCATAGCCGGGTCGCCGGCCGCGATCTGCTGGCTGACCTCGATGACCGGCTCGTTGACGTTGCCGACGAGCACGTTGCCGTTACGGTCGAGGATCTCGCCGCGCGGCGCGGGGATATAGATGACCCTCACCCCGTTGTTGGTCGCCGCCTGCTGAGCCTTCGGGGCGTCGATCACCTGCAGGTACCACAGGCGGGCGAACAGGGCGGCGAACAGGGCGGCGACGACCACCACCACAGCGGTCAGGCGCATCGCCGGCGACGGGCCGTCCGGGGCGGTCATCGCAGCGCCATCCCCTGGAGGGCCGACGACGCCGGGGACGAGCCGACCCGCTCGGCGCCAGCGGAGCCGCGGGCGGCCCGACGGTACAGCCAGGCCACCGGCAGCGAGAGCACCGCCGACCAGCAGGCCTCGAGCACCGCCACCTTCACCAGCCAGGTCCTCCCGGACGCGGCCAGCTGGGACTGCCCGAGCACGTCGCCCAGTCCGACGAAGAGCACCACCGCCGCGGCCGTGCCGATCAGGGCGGCGAGCGGCGTGAGCAGGCGGCTCTCCGCAACGAGGTTGGTGCGCAGAGCCCCGACCGCGGCTCCGACCAGGCAGTAGGTGAGCGCGGAGAGCCCGAGCGGGGTGGCGGTGAGAAACAGGTCCGCGAGCAGCCCCGACCAGAATCCGACCCAGGCACCGGCTTCGGTCCCGCCGAACAGGCCGGCGCAGATGGCGAGCAGCACCATCAGGTCCGGGGCGACCTGGGCGACGCGCAGGTCGGCCCCGAGGGCGCTCTGCACGAGGATGCCGGCGCAGAGGACCAGGGCGATGCGGAGCCGGGGGATCAGGTGCGGCGTCATTGCGCCGACCACAGGAGGACGCGCACGTAGGTCAGGTTGTTGAGGTCGACGAGGGGCGTCACGGTGATGTCCGGCTCCGCCGAACCCGGCGCCCTCGTCGCCTGCTGCACGCGGCCGACGGGGATGTTGGGGGGGAAACTCTCCAGACGCAGGCCGCTCGTCACGAGGGGCTGCCCGGCGGCGACCGCCGGCGCGGCGCGGTTGGTGCTCACCACGGTGACCCGCATCGGCTGGCCGCGGCCCGATCCCCGGGCCGTGCCGACGTTGCCTCCCGGTAGCGTCACCCCGACGGCAAAGGTGGGATCGGTGAGCAGCATCACCGTGGCGGTCGTCGCGCTCACCGAGCGGACCGTGCCGACCAGCCCGCCCGAGGCCACGACCGGCTGGCCGACGGCCACCCCGCTGCTGGTCCCCTTGTCGAGGGTCAGCGAGTTCTCGAAGTTGGAGAAGCCGTTGTCGATCACCTCGCCGGCGACGCTGTGGATCCCGCCGACGAAGGAGAGGTGCTCCTCGGCGAGCACCTGCTCCGCGGCAGCCCTTTCCGCCGCCGAGGTGATCGACTGAGTCTGCAGCTGCACGAGCTCGGAGCGCAGCACCTGGTTCTCGTGGCGCAGCGAGCCGTAGTCGAGCGCCCCGGTCAGAAAGTTGCCGATCGGTTGCAGCGCCGCGTGGGTGGCGCGCTGCAGCGGCGAGAAGACGTCGTGGACCTTCGAGCGCAGGTCGCTGGTGACACCCGTACCGCTGGCGCGGGCGTCGATCGTGACCAGCGTGACGGCGGCGAGGACCAGCACCGCCACGACGTAGCGGCTGCGGGGAGAGCGTCGGGAGACGGCCACGCGCGCCAGGGCAGTGGGGTCAGCGGGTCTGCGACGACATCAGCACACCCTTGAGGACGTCAAACTCCTCAAGGCACTGGCCACTGCCGATGGCGACACACTGCAGCGGGTTGTCGGCGATCACGATGGGCATGCCCGTCTCGGCGATCAGGCGGTTGGCGAGGCCGTGCAGGAGCGCGCCGCCGCCGGTCAGGACGATCCCCTGCTCCATGATGTCGGCGGCCAGCTCGGGCGGCGTCTTGTCGAGGGTGACCTTCACGGAGTCGACGATCGACGACACCGGCTCCTCGATAGCTTCGCGGATCTCCTCGGTGGTGGTGACGATCGTCTTCGGCAGGCCGGTGAGCAGGTCGCGGCCGCGGATCTCGGCGTGCAGCTCCTCCTCGAGCGGGCAGGCGGACCCCAGGGCGATCTTGATCTCCTCCGCGGTGCGCTCGCCGAGGGCCAGGCTGTACTCCTTCTTGATGAACTGGATGATCGCCTCGTCGAGCTCGTCGCCGCCGATGCGCACCGACTGGCTGGTCACGATACCCCCCAGGGAGATCACCGCCACCTCGGTGGTGCCCCCGCCGATGTCGACGACCATGTTTCCCGTCGGCTCGTGCACGGGCAGGCCGGCGCCGATCGCGGCCGCCATCGGCTCCTCGATGATGAACGCCGGCTTGCGGGCGCCGGCGGACTCGGCCGCCTCCTGCACCGCCCTCTGCTCGACTCCTGTGATGCCCGACGGCACGCAGATGACCATCCGAGGCTTGGCGAACTTGCGCGGCCCGTGGACGCGCCGGATGAAGTACGCCAGCATCTTCTCGCATATGTCGAAGTTGGCGATCACGCCGTCGCGCAGCGGGCGGATCGCCTGGATGTGGCTCGGGGTCCGACCGATCATCCGCTTCGCCTCGAGGCCCACGGCGAGGGGCCGGTCGTCTTTGATGTTGACGGCGACGACGGAGGGCTCGTTGAGAACGATGCCCCTGCCGCGCACGTAGACCAAGGTGTTGGCGGTGCCGAGATCGACCGCCATGTCCCTGCCAAAGAAGCCTGAGAACAGGTTGTCCGACACGCGACGAGGCCTCCTTGCAAGCGCCGAGACCCACAGAGGCTACCCGGC
>JAJYLA010000121.1 GCA_021788115.1 Actinomycetes bacterium
GCTTTGCCTCCGCCCTCCTCATCGGCGCCATCGCCGGACTCCTCCCCGCTCTGCGCGCCGCCCGAATGTCACCCACCGAAGCCCTTTGGAGCATGTGAGCGGGTAAAGAATCAATGGGAGGCGCCAAAGCGAGTGGTGGCGTCTATGGCGAGCATTGTCAGCACATCGCAGGCCCTGCGGGAAGCCTGTGGGTGCCGAGAACCCATCCGTCCAGTTCGGGCGACCATCCGGTACTCGTGGATGAGTCCGCCCAGGCGATCGATTCTTCGTAGCTTGGTGGGGTCGGGCTCACTGATGCGGACGAGCGTCGCTCCAGAGGCAGACGGCGAATGTTGGTTGAGAGACCGGTGGGGACGGTGTGAGTTGTAGTGTGCGACGTACTCGGCGAGGACGGCTTCGAGGTGACGACGACCGAGGATGAGCGTGCGGTCGAGGCACTCGCGCCGGATAGTGCCGATCACACGCTTGCAGACGGCGTTGGCCCGAGGCGCCCGCACCGGGGTCTTGATGATCCTAGTGCCCTCGGCGGCGAACACCGCGTCGAAGGATGCGGTGTACTCGGTGTCGCGATCGCGGACGAGGAACTTGACCGCTCTCGCTTCGTCGGCGAGTGACATCGAGAGGTTGCGAGCCCGTTGGGTTACCCAGCCGGCGACCGGGTTGGCGGTCACGCCGGCGACCCGCACATGCCGGCTGTCGTGGTGTATGAAGACGAGCACATAGAGCCGACGGAGCGCCACGGTGTCGACATGGACGAAGTCGCACGCCAACAATCCCTTCGCCTGGGAAGAGAGGAACTCGGCCCAGGTTGGTCCTGATCGTCGAGGAGAGGGCTCGATGTGGTGGCGCTTCAGGATTGCCCAGACCCTCGACGCGGCGATTGCTATGCCCATGGTGGCGAGCTCGCCCTGGATCCGGCGGTAGCCCCATGCCGGGTTCTCCTTTGCCAACTTGCGGACGAGGGAGACGGTGCCCGAAGGCACCGACGGTCGTCCCGGACACCGGTGTGGATGGGTCCAGCGCCTGGCGACCAGGTCGCGGTGCCAGCGGAGCAGCGTGACCGGGCGCACGAAGAACTCTTCGAGATGCCGGTGGTGGAGCAGTCGTGCCAGTCCGGCGAGCAGCGCCCGGTCGGCAGGCTCGAGCGCAGGCCGGTTGACCTGGCGCCGGAGGACTGTCACCTCGTGGCGGAGCATGACGACTTCGATCGCCAGGTCCGTGTCCGCTCGACAGGTGAGCCGGATCAGCTGGAGGACGCGACAGAACGCCCGATACAGGAACGAGAGGGCCATCGGATGATGGTTGCCGCATCAGAGCCTTGCGTCAAAGTCCAGGTCACGGGTGTGGATGGCATTCTCGGCACGGACAGGGCGGAGTCTTCGATTGTCGGTGACAACACATCCGAGAGCGCCGAGATTGAGCAGGCGGCCGCCATGGCGCCGCCATATGCGGGCTCGGCTACCAGCGACTTCGCGCGACCTGAGGCGGATGGCCGCGAACACTCGCGATGTCACCTCCACCCGTTGTT
Source organism: Actinomycetes bacterium (assembly GCA_021788115.1). Taxonomy (GTDB): domain Bacteria; phylum Actinomycetota; class Acidimicrobiia; order Acidimicrobiales; family Palsa-688; genus JAJYLA01. Next base: position 1,529 of record JAJYLA010000121.1, read on the forward strand.
TTGAATCTTCGCGTCTTTCGGGCTGACCATCCTGGGCTGTCGTGCTGTTTCGTGGTGTTATCGACAGGGGTTATCCACAGGATTTATCGACCTGATTATGGGTGAATGACCACCCTGCCCTATACAGCCCTACGCATGAGATCCAGCCGCCACACCGGCCGCACGGTGGGATTCCGCGGTTTCCGGTTTCGAAGGCGTCTCCGTGTGCCCTACGCAGCCCTACCGCAGCGTAGGGCGGTGTCCTACCCGAGGCGAGTGGAGAATGCCGAAGTGGCGCGGGCTGGTCGACCGCGAGGGTTGCGCATCGTCTCGGTCGTGGAGGTCGAGCGGCCACTCGTGGTTTGCCGGACGGTCAGCAGGCTTGTGAGGTCGTCGTCGACGATGGTGGGAGCGATCGCGGTGACGGAGCCCATGGTGGCCCGGTGCAAACCTCCGGTGGCGGAGCCCTCCCACGGATCTCCCGTTTGACGTCAGCTCTACAGCCAACCTCGCTCGTCAGCGATGCGAAGGGCGTCCATTCGGTTGCGCGCTGCAGTCTTGGCGATAGCGGTCGAGAGGTAATTGCGGACGGTCCCTTGGGAGATGAAGAGCTTCGCCGCGATCTCGGCCACGCTTGCTCCCGAACGCGCGACGGCGAGCACATCCCGCTCGCGAGCGGTGAGGGGCGAGTCACCTGCGGCGAGGGCAAGGGCTGCAAGCGCCTGGTCAACGACGCGCTCTCCTTGCATGACGCGTCGGATGGCGTCGGCCAGGACCTCGGGAGGAGCGTCCTTCACGACGAAGCCGACGGCGCCGGCCCCCATCGCCCGCCGCAAGTAGCCGGCACGGCCGAACGTAGTGAGCATGATGACGCGACAATCGGGATACTGCGTCGAAAGCGCTCCAGCTGCCGCCAGGCCATCGACACCAGGCATCTCGATGTCGAGCAGGGCGACGTCTGCTCGATGCGCCATAGCGGCGTCGACGACCTCGTCCCCCCGGCCGACCGAGGCAACGACCTCGAAGTCCGACTGCAGTTCGAGCAGGGCACACAGCGCACTCCGCACGAGCTCCTGATCGTCAGCAAGGAGCAGGCGGATCGTCATGGCGAAGTCGCGAGTGCCGGGTCGATCACGACGCGTAGCCGCCAACCGCGTGGACGCAGCGGGCCCGCCTCGACGGTACCCCCCGCCGCGCCAACGCGCTCTTTCAGCCCAGCGAGGCCGTTTCCGTCGGCTGCGGGCGCGCCACTGCCGTCGTCACAAATCTCGATCTCCGACGCCGACAGCCTTACCGAGCACCTCGTCGCATGCGCATGGCGTGCCACGTTTGTGAGGCCTTCCCGCACGACCCACCCGAACAGCTCCTGGTGCGCAACATCGACGACATCCGCCGCCGTCGGGAGGTCAGCGGTCACCCCTGAGGCGCGGAGCAGCTCCTTTCCCTGGGCGAGCTCGCCTACGAGGGTGACGTCGCGGTAGCTCGACACGGCCGAGCGCACCTCGGAGAGCGCCTGGCGGGAAAGGTCCTCGACGGCACCGATCTCGGCCGCCGCCCGCTTCGGGTCGGCGTCGCTCAGGCGACGGGCGAGACTGGCTTTGAGGGTGATCGTGGTGAGCGAGTGCCCGAGCAGGTCGTGCAGGTCGCGGGCGATACGCGAGCGCTCGTTGTCGGCTGCCAGCCGCGCGATCTGAGCGCGGGCCTCGGCGAGGGCGATGTTGGTGCGGTGCACTCGCACAACGGCGTAGGTGACGATGGCGACGACGGGGACGGCGAGCGGGGCGACGTTGTCGAAGGCCGCTGCCAGGCTGTCGTGCCAGGAGGAGACCGCGACCGGCACGACGAGCGAAGCGATGGCCATCGCCACGACTGCGGGCGCGGCTCGGACACCGATGCGCGCCACGCCGATCGCCGTGATGTACAGGCACATGACGAACGCAGGGGCATGTGCGAAGGGCACCTCGGCAATGAACGCGGCGACGAGCAGCATGTAAGGGGCCCAGAACCGCCAGGAAGGCTCGGACGGGAGCCAGGTCGGACCTGGGCTCAGGAAGAGGACGGCGAGGTAGGAGGCGACGAACACCCCGAGGACGAGATAGCCCGCGAGCGCCTGCCGGGGAGAGTTCTTCGCGACGGCTTCTCCGACGTAGACGAGGTAAGCGAGGAACACGATCGGAAGCACCAGGCTGCGCCATCCGGCCGTCCAGCGGCGATCGTCAGCTGGCCACGTTCCCTCCGGTGCAGTCGCCGGTCGTTCCACAGCATCCACATCCACGAAGCGTATCGGTCCCGGTGCGTTCAGACGTTGCCGGTGTCGTGCTGGTAGACCAGGACGGCGAGGGGGATCAGCGCGGCGGTCCAGCAGGCGACGACGATCCATCCCTCCGCCGGCCAGTCCCCGAGGAGGAGGGCGGCCTTTCCCGCCTGCACCAGCCAGAAGGAGGGGAGCAGCTTCACGAAGGTCAACATGGTCCCGCTGTTGAAGAAGGCGCCGTAGGCGCCGCCGAAGAGGGCGAAAAGGATGACGAGGCCGCCCACGGCAGGCACCAGGGCATCGCCTGCGACGACGTGCCCGAGGATCTGGCCCATCAAGACGAACGGTGCCAGACCGACGAGCAGCAGCCCCGTCATCTCCAGCCACTGCGCCGCATCGAGGCGCACCCCGAGACTCGCCCCGGCGAGGAAGAGCACGACGAGGGTCGGCAACGCCACCAAGTACGCGGCCAGCACCTTGGCGACCGTCTCGGTACGCGCTCGAAGCGGGGTGATGCGCAGCTGGCGGATCCATCCCCGCGAGCGGTCGAGCGCGAGGTGCGCGCCGGGCGAGACGGCCGCGAACATCGCGCCGTAGGCGGCCATGCCGGTCATGAAGTAGAGCGGGAAGGGAATGCCCGAGCTCGTGGCATGACGGTTCCCCGAGGCGATCGAGTAGTAGAGGACGAGCGGAAGCGCGAGGGTGACCCCGAGCGTCACGCGGTTGCGGAAGGTGCGGAGGATCTCGTACCGCACGTGCGTGGCGCTCATGACTTGTCTCCCTCCGCAGGTCGGGTGCTGTCCTCTTCGGCGGTCAGTTCGAGGAACGCCTCCTCGAGGCTTCCGCCACTCGCCTCGACGTGGCGCACCTCTGGGAACTTGGCGAACAGGCACGCGAGAGCAGCGTCGGCGTCAGTGCACGACAGGACCACGGCGTCGCCGTGTCGCTCGGCGCCCACCACGCCTGGAAGGGCGGCAAGCGACGCGAGGTCGACGCCCGGCAGCGTCGCCCGGACCGTCCGCGATCCCGCCTTCGCCTTGATCTCGGTGACCGACCCATCGGCGACGATGGAACCACGGGCGATGAGCACGATCCGGTCCGCGAAGGCATCGGCCTCCTCCAAGTAGTGCGTCGCGAAGACGATCGTCTTCCCCTCCGCGGCGACCCCGCGCATCACCTCCCAGAACTCGTGTCGACCCTCGACGTCGACCCCGGCGGTGGGCTCGTCAAGCACCAGGAGATCCGGGTTGGCGACGAGGGCGGTGGCGAAGCGGACTCGCTGGGCCTGACCGCCCGACAGTTTCGTCGTCCATCGCTCCGCGAGGTCGCTGACCCCGATGATCCGTAGCACGTCTTCGACTCGACGTGGGTGCGGGTAGTACGAGGCCATCAGCGAGACGAGCTCGCGGACTCGCAAGTGATCGGGCGGCGAACCGGTTTGGAGCATGCCACCGACCCAGCCCGACCTCACGGCTGATTCTGCCGAGGCACCAAAGACAGCAACCGTTCCCGCGTCCGGGTGCGTGAGGCCGAGCAGCATCTCGATGGTCGTCGTCTTGCCTGCGCCATTCGGCCCGAGAAGCGCCACCGTCTCGCCGGGTGCGATCTCCAGATCGATCCCGCGAACGGCACGGACCGAGCCATAGGACTTGGTCAACCCGGTCGCTCTGATCCCGGCGTTCCGGGGGTCGACAACAGCCATGTGGTGATCGTGGTCGCCAGCGCCGTCGAGCTGTAGTGAGATCGCTCACGTCTCGCGTATGACATTTGTCATGGTCCAGCGCACCGTGCGGATGGGCTAGACAACCATCTTCACTCGCCGAGACGCCGTTCTCAACCCGTGCCCGTTTCAGATGTTCGCCGACCGTGGAAGCGGTAGATCCCGAACGTCGTCGAGATCGGCGGTCTTTCTCGGGACTTCGACCGGAGAGGAGGTGATATTGGTAAGTGCGCAGCGCCCGGGCGGCTGCAGATGCATGGCGTTGCTACCACCCAACCGAGCACCTCCTTCCATGATCAACCTGTGCGGCATTGAACATGTGCAAGGCGCACGGCCAGGCTCGCCCTTGCACATGCAATCTCGGGGCAATTGTCCCGAGAAACCCCGCCTTGATGTTCACTGGAGTGAGGAGGTGGCCGAGCGTCCTGTCCCGTGTGTGACCCTGACCTCGCACGGAGGCCAACGGCGGTATCGACTTCGCTTCAGGCGGCCCGAACGACCCAGTAGGTGATGTATGCGAGGCCATCCCCGATGGTCCGGTTGTCGACGAGGTGGAGGGGCACCTTGGCGATCGGCCCACTGAAGAGGCGATCTCCAGCCCCGAGCACGAAGGGGTAGACCATCACTCTCATCTCGTCGACGAGGTCGTGCTCGATGAGGGTCTGCACGAGCTTAAAGCTGCCGGGAACGACAATCTCCCCCTTCAGCTGTTGCTTGAGCCGCGACACCTCTGCCGCCGGGTCGCCCTTGAGGACCCTGGTGTTGTTCCACTTGGGGTTGTCGAGGGTGGACGACACGACGTACTTCGGGAAGCTGTTGAGCCTGTCTGCCAGGGCTCCGGTTCTTGACGGCCAGCGTGAGGCCAGGAACTGGTAGGTCCGGCGGCCGAGCAGGAATGCGTCGGCGGCGAGCGCTTCGTCGAGGGCAGCCTTGCCGAATGCTTCGCGGTCGTTGCCGCTGACCTGGGTGAACCAGCCTCCGTGTTCGAAGCCTTCTTCGCCGGTCGGGTCCTGGACGACTCCGTCCACGGTGATGTTGTCGCTGACGACGATCCTTCCCATTTCGCATCTCCATTCGGGCGTGTCTTGTCGACCGCAATGGAGACGTCGCAGGTTGTGGGAACTAAGCGGCCCCCGACCGCCCAGTTCACGCCCCGGGTGGCGTCTGTACAGTTCGGCCAGTCCGAGCAGAGAGGAAGGCTGAGCGTGGAGAGAGCCGATCTGATGCCCCGGGCCCGGGCCGGGGACGGCGACGCATTCCGAGAGCTGACCGACCCCTACCGTCGTGAGTTGCAGGCGCACTGCTACAGGATGCTCGGATCCCTCCAGGACGCGGAGGACGCGCTGCAAGACGCGTTGTTGGCCGCCTGGCAAGGCTTCGCCAGCTTCGAGGAACGCTCTTCGCTGCGTACGTGGCTCTACCGGATCGCCACCAACAAGTGCCTCGACGCCCGTCGGTCAGCCAGTCGACGACCAGCCAAGGAGTGGGATGTGCCTAATGTCGCACCGCCCGAACCGACGCGACTCGGCGAAGTCGTATGGCTCGAGCCCTATCCCGATGCCCTCCTCGGAGCTGCGGGCGACCTGCCGCTCGGCCCAGAGGCCCGCTACGAACAGAACGAAACGATCTCTTTGGCGTTCCTGACCGCGCTTCAGGTCCTGCCGCCGCGCCAAGTCGCCGTCCTGGTGCTGCGCGACGTCCTCGGATTCCACGCCAGCGAGGTAGCCGACATGCTCGACTCGACTGTTGAATCGGTCAACAGCGTCCTCAAACGAGCCCGCGCCAGCCTCGAGCGTCGATGGGCGCCCAATGCCGACGTTGTTCCGCCGCCTGCTAACTCCGCGGCCGAAGCGGCCGTCGTCACCAAGTTCGTCCAAGCTTGGGAGTCTGCCGATCTCCAGGCGCTGGTGGCCCTTCTCACCGATGACGTCTTTGTCTCGATGCCACCCATGCCGTTCGAGTACGAAGGCCGCGACCTCGTGGCGCGCTTCTGTGCCAGCATCTTCAGGGCGGGTCGCAGTTTCAACCTAGTGCCGACCCGAGCCAATGGTCAGCCGGCGTTCGGCGCCTACCTCCACTCGCCCGATGGGGTGGGCCACGGTGTCGGCTTGTACGTTCTCACCCTTGCCGGAGATCGGATCTGCGCCATGACCCGCTTTGAGAACACGGTCTTGCCGTTCTTCGGGTTACCGCGCTCGCTCCCCAGCCGCTGAAAGATCTGGAGCACGGAGTGTGATCAGCCTCGATATGGCCCGAACGGAGACTCATCGAGTCCGTCAGGCTTGGCGAAGTCCAGCAACCCCAGCGTGCGTCGCCGCATTATGACTCCGGTTCGGGCGGGAGTCCGACACCGTCGCCAGTCTCCGGGCAAATCGCACACCGCCTTGGCCATCCACGGTGTGCCGGCGTTTGCCCGAGGGTCCTCCAAGATCGCTGCGATCTCCGACAATGAGAACCCAAGTGCCCGGTACGTGAGGGCTTGACGTAGGCGAGCGAGATCTTCGGCGCGTTAGCGGCGATGTCCCGACACCGTGCGGTCATGCGCCCCAGCGTTGGCGCCTCGCGGTCGCTTGTCGAAAGCCCGGCTCAACCCGAGAGGGAGGTTCGGAAGACACGACTGCTGCTTCTGGGAGTGAACCATCCCTGGCGTCCGCCTCCCCGCCTTGGCGAGGACCTCAGCTCAGTGGCCGCGGCGGAAAGGAGATACGCCGGCTTCGGGGGTCGTGGCCGATATGCTCAGGCGCGGTTCGGCTTCTCGAAGAGGCTGAACGCCAGTCGGTAGCCGGTGGGGGTGACGCCGAGATCGGTTCTGAATCGGCTGCGCAAAGTTGGCGGCGCTGGCGGCGGACCCTGTGGGTGCCGAACACGCCGTCCGCGCAGGTCGCGCGCCCAACCGTTCCTCATGCCCCGTTAGGTTCCCGGCCCGTCCGGGATCGGACAGGCTCGGCCCACCGCCACGCCGTCGCAACCGCCGTACGCGCGTCGCCATGGCGGCGGTTGGCCTCACGGCCATGGGCCTGCTGGCGGCGGCCTGTGGCGGGGGGGGCGGCCCCGGGGTGGCCGGCGCCGGCGGGATCACCCCGACCACGTCGGCGTCTTCGGCAAGCGGCGGAGCGTCGTCGGGCCTGTCTCCGAAGCGCGACACCCCGACAATCTCTGGGTGACCCAGGTCGCCCGCAACTTCGCCAGCGGACTCGAAGATGCCGGTCGTCGTTTCCGCTTCCTCGTCCGCGACCGGGACACCAAGTTCACCTCGTCGTTCGACGCTGGGTCCCTGGTCGCCTCCACATAATGTGGACGAACAGCCCAGCACGGCCCACGAACTCCTCGCCTTGTGCACCTCCCCCGAGTCGGAATCGACCCAGGAGGCGGTGTCACCGGAGAAGTCGACGAACATGCGCTCCCCGGCGGTATAGCTGAGCCGCATGACCACGTCCTGGCCGGCCAGCCACTGCTGATAGTGCCAACAGAACTCGCTGTAGCCCCAATCGTTGCGGTGGAGGTGACATCGTTACTTGCGCATCTTCGTGCCTCTGATCGCGCGACAGTCCCTGGCAGCCGGGCCTGCATATGGCGGCCTGAAGGGTCCAACAAGCGGGGTTGGCACCGTCGGCATGGGTGATGAGGAGTTGGGGACAGGGGCGAGCAGTCCCGCGGAGCGGTCGGCTGGCGCGGGTGTGGCTGGTGGTGCGTGGTGGCAGGTTGTGTAGCAGACGGTGTGATGCCGGTCGTCGGTCCGGCCCGTGTAGTCGTTTGGTCAGGCAGCGAGTTCGTACTCGTGAATCAGCCC
>JAJYLA010000122.1 GCA_021788115.1 Actinomycetes bacterium
ACACCGTGGCCCGCTTGTCGCGGATGGCCTCCGCCCTTCCGTAGTGAACGTCGGACGGAACATGCAGGCCTATGCCCGAATGGCGATGCTCGTCGTTGTACCAACTGAAGAATCGGCCACAGTGGGCGTGGGCGTCCTCGAAGGACCCGAAGGTCTTCGGGAAGTCCGGCCGGTACTTCAGGGTCCGGAAGTGGCTCTCGATGTAGGGGTTATCGTAGCTTTAACCGGCTAATCGGGCCACAGCCTCCGGCGGGTCGCGCCAACGCTCATCAATTGGCCTTCCGGCGCACCGAGAGCCGCCGCAACTGCTCCTCATGGCGACGGACACTTTCGGCCAGGGCCTCGACGGCAATGCGCAAGTGGGCGACCTCGGTGGTGAGGCCCGAGAGCGTGCGCGGGTCGTGGCTGCGGCTTCGATGTTCCTCGACCACTGCTCTGAGGTTCTGGTTGCGGTAAAGAGTGGTGCGACTGATCCCGGCTGCGGAGGCGACTGCCGTGAAGGTGACGGCGGCCCCCTCACCCAGGAGCCTCTCACACGTCTGCTCGACCCGGCGCTGGGTGGCCTGATCGCTCACCGGCCCTCTGCTTCGGCGAGAAGTACATCCAGGCGGGTGACCAGCCGGCGGTGACGTTCGGCCTCGAGGGTCCATCCCCGAGCCTGTGCGTCGGCCGCGAGTGCTGTGGCGTCGGCCCGCTGGGCACCGAGCACGGAGAGGCTCGCTCGGTCGGTTCTGAAGCTGGGGCAGTGCTCACAGATGTTGGCGTAGGGGCACACACCTTGTGCCGGAGCCCGCAGGCAGTAGCCGCCGGCGAGGCGGGTCTTGATGGCCGGAGCGTCATGCCAGTCCCCGCCATCGGTGAGTGGGATGCGGGCGCGCCCGGCCGGGAGCGGTCCGAGACGGGCCTTGGCCAGATCGAGTGCCCGCTCGTATTCGGCCCGGATAGTGGTGTCGAACAGGCGCCCGTAGCGCAGGCTCATCTCGGCCGACACATGGCCGAGCAGGGCCATGAGCGACTGTAGGGAGACTCCGGCGTTCACCATGGCGGTGGCAAACGTATGGCGCAGCTGGTGAGGCGTCACATGGCCGATGCCGGCCCGGTCGCTGGCCCGGTCGAGTTCGAGCCGCAGGGCCTGCTGGTCGCGTCGTCCGGTCCAGGTTTGGTGGTCGGGTGCGGCGAGCAGGGCGTTGACCTCGGTCGGGGTGAGGAACTCGATGACGGGCCTGGTGGTGCGTTTGGGTGGGATCGCGAGGACCTGCGTGATCGTCGCGGCGTGCTCGGGGTGGTCGGGTAGGGCTCGGCCGAGGACGGCCCGGATCGCGGTGAGGCGAACGTTGCGGGTCTTGGTGCTGTTACCACGGGCGTGTTCGAGGTGGTCGAGGAACCCGGTGACGTTCGTCGTGGTGAGTGCATCGAAGTCGAGCGCGTCGGTGGGAACGCCGAGTGTCACGGTCAGGTGCTTCAGGAGCATCCGCCAGGTGTCGCGGTAGGAGGCGATCGTGTTGGCGGACAGGTCACGTTGGGTGTGGGCGAAGGTCGTAAAGTAGGTCTGCAGGCTGGTGGCCAGGGTGTTCATGCTGGTTTACTTTCGGTGGGAGCGGGGTCGAGTAGGCCCGCGGCCAGGGTCATGAGTTCGCTGGTCGCGGTCAGGTACCAGTAGGTGTGGGCGGCGTCGGAGTGGCCCAGCCAGGTGGCGAGCAGGGACAGCACCCTGTCGGGGTCACCGTGGTGGGCGTAGGCGGCGGTCATGTGCGCGGTGGCGAAGGTGTGCCTCTTATGTGGAATTCCACATAAGAGGCATTCGGGCTCTCCATCTAACCGGAGTAGAATCTCGGCTCAATGGCGGATCATCCCCGGGGCGGGCGCGACTACCCGAGATCTGTCGGCGAGTTCCAAGCTTGGTTCTCGACCGACGCCGCCTGCCTCGACTACCTCGAGTGGTTGCGGTGGCCCGACGGCTTCGTCTGTCCGGAGTGCGGGGTTGCTGGCGGCTGGCGGCTCGGTGACGGCCGGTTCATGTGCCCGGGATGCGGCCACCGCACCTCGGTCACGGCGGGCACGATCTTCGATCGAACTCGGACGCCACTCACGGTGTGGTTCACCGCCTGCTGGGAGTTCGCGACGGCGAAGGACGGGATCTCGGCGCTCGGCCTGCAGCGGGCGCTCGAGATCGGCTCCTACCAAACGGCGTGGGCGATGCTGCACCGACTGCGCTCTGTGCTCGTCCGACCGGAGAGGGACCGCCTGAACGGGACCGTCGAGGTGGACGAGACCTACATTGGCGGCGAAGAGGCGGGTCTGGCCGGTGGCCGGGCCAAGGGGAAGAAGTCCCTGGTGGGGATCGCCGTCGAGATCAACGAGCCGAAGGGGCTTGGACGGTGCCGGATGGCGATCCTCGCCGACGGGTCGGCTGCCTCACTGGACCCGTTCGTCACCGCCCACGTCGAGCCCGGAGCGAAGGTGATCACCGACGCCTGGCAGGGCTATGCGGGCATCAAGGCCCTCGGCTACAGCCACGACCGACGCAGCCAGCGGGCCGCTCGTGCTCGCGGTGAAGACCCTGCACGGCTGCTGCCCGGGGTCCATCGTGTCGCGTCCCTCTCGAAACGCTGGCTCCTCGGGACCCACCAAGGAGCGGTCGGTAGCGCGCATCTCGCCAGCTACCTCGACGAGTTCGTCTTCCGGTTCAACCGGCGCCGTTCCCGAAGCCGGGGACTCGTCTTCTACCGTGTGCTCGAGCTCGCAGTCGGCCACGATCCCGTCCGCTACCGAGATCTCATCACCAAGTCGGCGCCGCGTAAGGTGTCGCCGACGCCGCCCTCGGCACGAGGTCATCCTCCGAGCATCGACCGGCCGCTGCTCGACCGCCCTTGGCGCCTGTCCTACCTCGACAACTCCGGTTAGATGGAGAGCCCGAAGAGGCATTATGCGGACCGCAGGATTATGTACCCTGTCGAGGTGTTCATGCTGGTGGCGGCCGTGCCGGTCGCAATTTCGGGCACATAATCCCGGTGGCCGGGATCACCGTGCCAACGATTCGAGCCAGCCGATCAGGGAGGTGTCCAGGGTCCAGTCGGGCAGGACGTCGGGGGTGAGCGGCTCGTAGGCTTGCTCGATCGCCTTGCGTTTGGTCTCGGCGTCTGCGCGGGCGTAGATCTCGGTTGTTGATATGTCGGCGTGGCCGAGCAGGTCGCGGATGTAGATCAGGTTCACACCAGCTTGGATAAGGTGCATCGCCCGGCTTCGTCGGAGCGTGTGGGGGGTGACTGGTAGGCCGGAGGCCCAACTGGGGTCGCGCGCTCGAATGGCTCGCACATGGCGCGCCAAGATCTTGGTAATCCCAGAGCGGGTCAACCGGGAGTGGTTGGGTCCGCGGAAGAGGGGGTCCGCGTCGGGGCCGAGGCCAAGATGGAGATCGAGACGCTCCAGGTAGTCGGCGAGCAGCTCGGCGGTCGGGTCCATCACGGGCACGTATCGGATCTTGGATCCCTTCCCGCGGATAGTCACCGTCATTGGCTTCGCACGGCGAATGTCGGCGACGTCGAGGTCGCAGAGTTCTTGGACGCGCGCCGCGCCGTCATAGGCCAGGGCGAGCAGAACGGTGTCCCTCAGCGCGCGTGCACTCGCCATACCGGGTTCGGCGAGCAAGGTCTTCACCTCCTCACCGGTCAAGTGCCCCAGATCGGGAGCGGGAGCCTTCTTCTGGCGAATCGCCAGGATCTGGGTGACCTGGTCGAGCCCCTCGGGCTGCTCGACGGCGCTGTAGCGGCAGAACGACTTGATCACCGCGAGGCGCTGGTTGCGGGTGGCTGCCGAACAGCACCGCTCGGCTTCCAGCCAGTCCAAGAACCGAAGCACCCGTGACCGGTCGATGTCGGCCAGGCGCAGCTTCTCGGGCGGGATACGCTCTGCGTCCTTGAACCAGATGAGGAGCAGTTTCATCGTGTCTCGGTAGGAGGCCACGGTCCTCGGTGAGGCGGCGCGCTCTCCTGCCAGGTGGTCGGTGAAGAACTTCGTCAAGAACCGCCCGGCCAGATCTGGGGACACTGCGGGCCGGGGGTTCACAGCTCGTCTCCGGGCGGGGCCGGGATGACGTAACCGAACCGGACTTGGGCTTTGGCCATCACCTCGGGGCAGGCGTCTGCGGTCAACCGCAGGTAGTACTGGGTGCCGCGAAGGTCCGCGTGGCCCATGTAGCACGCAAGGTAGGGCAACATCGCGGCCAGGTCCGCGCCGCCTGCGGCCCAGCGCCTGAGATTCGCAACCGCGAAGCCGTGGCGCAGCGAGTGCGGATGGGGACCGCCGGCAAAGTGCGGGATGCCAGCGTCGGCGAGGTAGCCGCGAAAGCGCGTGTAGAGGGTTGCCTGGTTGATCGGTCTGCCCGCAGCCCTGGCGTAGAAGACGTAGTCGCTGTGCCAGGGGATCGGGTGCGCGGCCGCTACGTACGCCTGCATGGTCTTGGCGAGCCGGTCGGTGACCGGTACGGTCCGCGCACAGCCGTTCTTCGAGTCACGGATCCGCAGGGTCCCTGCACTAATGTCCAGGTCCGAAACGGTCAAGTTGAGCGCTTCTGACACCCTCAGCCCGGTGCCGTAGAGCACCCTGAACAGGACCGGGTCGACCAGCGCCTTGTTCGAGTACGAGGACATGGCTTGGGAGTCGATCGCGAAGAACAGGCGGGCCACCTCGTCCTCGGTCAGCACATAGGGCGGTTGGTGAGGGACACGGACCCGGGTCGTCGTGGCCGGGGTGTGAGCAGCCCAACCGAAGGCTCGAGCGTGGTCGGCCAGTTGGCGCAGCGCCAACTCGTTGCGAAGGACCGTGGAGGACGCCAAGTGACGGCCGTAGCAGAACCCCTCGATCGCCTCTTTGGTGATCGACCCGTCCGGGTAGCCCTCCCGCCGACAGTGTTCCGCGAACTGGCGCAGGACCCGTTCTTGGACTTTGAACCGGTACCCGCCGGCGTGGCGCACGCCGACCAGGTCGGCGACGAGGTCGACCAGCGCAGTCTCACTCATCGCGCACCCCCCGGGACCCGTCGATGAGGTCTTCGACGTCCAACGCGCAATGCCGCAGCCGTTCGGTGTCGAAGCGCAGGTAGTAGGCCTGGGTCGTATCGACAGAGGTGTGCCCCAACACGGCCGAGACCACCGCTATCGGTGCACCGTTGCCGATCATCGCCACGGCAAGCGCGCCGCGCAACGAGTGCATCCCGCAGACCTCGCCCGGCGGGAAGTCGATCCCGGCGCGCGCCGCGTAGCGCCACAACCGGGAGGCGATCGACGAAGCACACCCGAACGTGTCGAAGGGGTAGCGGTGCTTGACGAACACCTTGGGGCAGGCCGTGCCGGGACGGCCGCCTCGGACGTAATCGATGACCGCCCAGCCGACGTCGTCGAGCAGCGGCAGGCTCAACGGCCGGCCGGTCTTGTGCTGGACGATCCTGATCTGCTTAGACCGCCAGTCCAGATCGCCCAGCTCGAGGTGGCGCAGATCCGAGATCCGCAGGCCCAGCCGTGCGGTGGCCAGGATCATCGCGTAATCCCGTTTGCCGGTGGCGGACTGACGATCGATCACAGCCAGCGTCCGGCGAACCTCATCGGCGCTCCACAGGTGCGGCTCGGACTCGTGGCGGACGTGCTTTTGAGGGGGTAGCCGATCCGCAAGGCTGCACGGGGTCCGGCCCGCCGAGGCCAAGAAGTCCAAGAAGTCCGCCAGACACGACCTCATGGACGCGATCGTCTTGCGCCGCAAACGGCGTTGACGGAGCAAGAAGCCCGACAGGTCTCGCACGTCGAGTGCCGCGAGATCACCGACGCCCACCTCCTCCAGGTAGGCCAAGAACCGGCTTACCGCCTTGTCTTTCGCGACCACAGTCGCTTCCGCGTTGTGGCGCCGATTGCACGAAGCGAGGTAGTCGTCCCTGAGCGGGCGGAACCGGACAGGGCAGTTGTCTTTTGCCGGGATCACCGACCGGTCAACTTCGACCGCCCTGCCGGCCAGTGCATCCGCCATCAACACCACCGGCCGACGAACCGCTTGGACATCGCTGTCCGTGGCCGACTCTCGCAACGACCCCAACCTCACCCCGGTCTGGTTCGCGATGAAGTCGAGACACACCTGCTCGCTCGCCGAGTCCGTCTCCCGTTCGGCCAGGAACACGACGAACCGGTCCAGCACGGCCTGATAGTGCCGAAGTGTGCTCTCGGCCCTCCCCGCCTCGCGCAACACCGCCGCGACACGACCGGCCGCGGACCTGACATCTGCTTCTTCCACGAGAATCACTCCTCTCTTCGGTAGTGCCTGAACAGGCACAGTGATTCTTCGTCGATGTAGTCAGCATCCGCGATCATTGGCTCTCAGCCGACGGTGCTCCCTGATCGGCTGGCTCGAATCGTTGGCACGGTGATCCCGGCCACCGGGATTATGTGCCCGAAATTGCGACCGGCACGGCCTCCACCAGCATGAACACCTCGACAGGGTACATAATCCTGCGGTCCGCATAATGCCTCAGGTCATGCAGCCGGGGGCGTGCCCTGCCGTGCGGGGTGAGTCCGGCAGCCTCCCGGACCCGTTTGAACAGCGCCAAGAAGGAGACGTAGCGGTAGCCGGTTCCCTTGGAGGTCACGAAGACCGGGCCGTGCGGGTCCGGGTGTGTGGCGGTCCTGGCCGGCAGAGCGAGGTGCCGTGTGAGTGCTGCCGTCGTCGTGGGGTGCACGGGAACGAGGCGCTCGTGGGATTTCGCGGCCTTGATCACCAGCACGTCGTCGTTTTGGTGGATGTCATCAACGCGCAGGTTCAGCGCCTCGCTGATCCGCAGGCCCGTGGCAGCAAGCAATCCGATGACGGTGTATACCGTCGCGCGGACCCGTTCGTCGGTGAACTCGGTGTCGCAGGCGGCCAGCAACGCATCGATGTCGTCCTGGCTGTAGATGAAGGGCACCGCCCGGGGTTTCCTCGCTGGTAACAGACCGTTGGGGATGACGGGGACGTCAACACCGTTGGCGTTGAGGTAGGCGGCGAAGCGGCGCACCAGGGACAGGCGGGTCGCCCACCACGACGGGTGTGCGTCAGGGTTGAGCCGGGCCCAGGTGACGGCGTCGTTGATGGTGAAGGTCTGTGTCTGTCCGCGAGCTTCCAACCACGTACAGAACAGGCCTACCTGCCGCTCGAGATCGTTGAGCTGGAACCCCAGGGCTCGACGCATCGCCAGGTACTCCTCCAGGCGGTCGCGCAGGGTCGTCATCGCGGTACCTGCCCGAACGGGACTACCAGCTCGCGTAGGGACGCGAGGTCGACCTTCGCGTAGGCCATCGTGGTGGCGGTGTAGACGTGGCCCAGGAGTTCTTTGGCTTCGGTCAGCGTGCCACCCGCGGCCAGGATATCCATCGCGGCGGTGTGCCGCAGCCGGTGCGCGTAGATCGGATCGATCCCTGCCAAACCGGACAACCGGGCGATGATCCCCGAGATTGCCGAGGGTGTCATCATCCTTCGTGGTGCATTCATCCGCACGAACACGGCCCGGTCCAGCGCGGGCGGTCGAAGCCTCAGCCACGCCGTCAGGGCTTCGCCGACGTCGGCCGGGATCGGAAGCGTGTGTTCGCGGCCTTTGCCACAGATCTTGATCTGTCCGGCGTTCCAGTCGATGTCGTCCAGACTCAACCGGGCGGCCTCACCGGCACGCAGGCCCAGCCGCACCAAGAGTGTGACGACAGCCCGGTCGCGCGCTCCGATTGCCGTGGTCGGGTCGCACGCCCCCAGCAGGTCAGCGACCTGCCGCGCGCTGACTCCTCGCGGCAGCGCTAGCCGGGACCCGGCAGGCTTGAGGATCCCGCCCGTCAGGTCACGGTCGAGGAGGCCGGTGCCCAACCCCCACCGCAGCAGGCAGCGGACGGCATCTACGATGCGAGCACGAGTGACAACGCTGTAAGGGCGCCCACGCTCGGTGATGTAGGTGTTGACGACCGACGCATCGAGCAGGTCCCAATCGAGGTTCCCGTCCGCTGCCGTGACCACGTCCAGGAGCCCGGCAGCGTAGTGACAGCACGCAGCGATGGTCTTCTTGGTCAAACCGCGCTGGTCACCCATCCAAGAACACCACGCTGTCACCGCTGCCTGCGCCGGCGTGACCGGGCCCGCGTCGGCCTTGGCCACAGCCAGATAGCCAGCAGCGGCCAAGAACCGCCGCATCGTGCCCATGCAGCTCTTCAGCGTGACGCACACGAAGTCGCGCGAGCGCTCCGCCGCGACGAACCGGGCAAGGAGGTCCTCGCCAATGTCATCGACCCCGGCGCCCACCTCCCGCATCCACAAGCTCAGCCGCCCCAACAGGTTCAAGATCCCCGCCGCTGACCCTGGTGAGTACCCCCGCGCAGCCAGCCACTGCGAACACTCCTCCAGTACCATCGGCGCCAACGGACCCACCGGCACCCGCGGAACTCGATCCACGTACGGCCGGGCGGTCGGCGATCGTTTCGTCACGGACCTCACCTCCAGACACTCTGTGTCTGAAGCATGACCACCGCCCTGTGACTATGCCGACATTCCCACCCTCAAAGTGCTCACGAACTGCACCGGCGCCAGCACCATCGGCATAGTCCGGAGGTCGGCATAGGACATCTAATGCCGACGTCGGCATTAGATGTCCCAGCTGTAGACCTGGTTGGGCCGGGTGGCGACCAGCTCGGGCTTCACCCGGGCCGGGTGGGTCCTATGGCGCCTGCGGTCGCCTACTTCCCCATGGGCACGCAGGATCCGGTACATGGTAGAGACCGATCCCAGGTAGAGGCCCTCGTCCAGGAGCTTGGCATAGACGGTGGCCGGGGCCTCGTCCTGGTGCTCCTCGCTATTGAGGGTCGCGCGGATCTCGGTGCGCTCGGTGTCGCTGAGTGCCCGGGGCTGGGGAGCCGCCACCCGTTCGGGGCGCGGGGGTGCGGGGCTTTTCCGGTGCCGGCGGTAGTGGCGGGCCCGGGACTCACCGAGGGCCAGACAGGCCGCCTTCACGCCGACGACCGGAGCCAATTCAGCTATGGCCCCCTCGATCATCTGGTCTCGCCGTTCGGCTCCGGCATGCTGTCGTTGGCGAGCTCTCCCAACAGCGC
>JAJYLA010000123.1 GCA_021788115.1 Actinomycetes bacterium
ACGGCCCGGCCGGGAGGCCGGGCCTGGGGGTCACGGCCCAGCCGGGAGGCCGGGCGCGGGATCACGTCAAGGTGATGGTCCTCAGCTGGAGCGGAGCTTGCTGGCTGCGAAGAGACCGAGGCCGACCAGGAGGGCGAGGAAAATGAGTTTCTTCATAGGGGCGGAGCCTACTAGCACCTCGCCGGCCGGTCAGCCCGAGCGGTCGCCGGGACGGAAAGCGGCCGCCACCACGAGAGCCTCGAGCCGGCCGGCCGACGATGCGGCGACCTGCGCCGACGAAACGTCCACGATGAGCCCCTGCAGCAGGACCTCCCCCTCGCGCCAGTCCCCCTCCGCGTCGCGGCCGACCAGGTCGAGGGTCCGCAGGGTCGCGCCGTCGCTCAGGGGGGTCGCCTGCTGCCGGTGAACGGTGTAGGCGGCGACCAGACGGGGCAGCGCCACCCGGTACAGGGCTGCCAGGCGTGCGACGGTGCCCTCCGTGCCTGCGAGGGCGTCGGCGGCCGCGGCCGCGTCCGGCGAGGGGGCGTCGACCAGGGCGTCGCGGTCCACGCCGGCGAGCAACGGGAGGCGGTCCCACCACTGGCGGGCCCGCCACGCGTGGTGCTGGCTGTGTCGGTCGAGCAGCAGCTTGGCCTCCTGCTCGGGGGTGGAGGTCACCCAGCCGCCGAGGATCTCGAACAGGCGGGCCTCGGCCCAGCGGTAGGCGCCTGCCCGGCGCGCCCCCTGCTCCAAGGTGATGCTCACCGGCATGCCCGGCGCTCAGGGACGGGGGGCGAGGCCCCGGTGCACGAGCTCGAACATGCGCTCATAGGTGTCCTCGGCGTCGCCGAAGGGGAACTCGGGCTTGGAGATCAGCAGGGACACCATCCCGTGGATGATCATCCAGAGCGCCTCGACCATCTGCACCGCGTCGCCGGCGACGATCTGCTCCCGGCGCACCGCTTCCGCGACATCGGCTGCGACGGGGACCAAGCCGGCGGTGTCCGCCAGCCGCTCGTCGACGAAACGGTCAGGCGTCTTGTCCGGCCGGCTCATCATGAGGATCCGGTAGTGCTCCGGGTTGTCGAGACCCCAGCGCAGGTAGGCGTGCCCGCGCCGGCGGATCCGCTCCCACGGGTCGTCGATGCCGGCGGCGGCCGCGTCCATCGCCGCCTCGAGGTGCCGGGCCTGGCGCTCGCACACGGCGAACACCAAGTCGGTGCGGTCGGCGAAGTGCAGGTAGATCGACGGGGGTGTCACGCCCACCGCGGCGGCGATCGCACGGATCGACAGCGAGTCCTGATCGTTGCTCTCGATCAGGATCCGCTCGGCGGCGGCAAGGATCTCGTCTCGCAGCTGGTCCCCCTGCCCCCTCGGGGAACGGGCCCGGCGAACCCTCGGGGCGCCATCGGTGGCCGTGGTCACGGTCTGATCGTACGTGACCCGCATCGCCGCCGGCGGGTGGCCCTCCCGGCGCCGGCCGCCGCCTCGCCCCGCGGCGCGGCGCGGCGCGGTCAGCGGTACCGGTTGGTGATGGGCATGCGCCGGTCCCGCCCGAAAGCCTTCGGCGTGACCCGCACGCCCGGAGGGGTCTGGCGGCGCTTGTACTCGGCCAGGTCGACGAGGCGCACGACACGCTCCACGAGGTCCTCGTCGTAGCCGGACTCGATGAGCTCGGCGGCGGTCAGGTCTCCCTCCACGTAGGCGAGCAGGACCGGGTCGAGGACCTCGTAAGGCGGCAGGCTCTGGTCGTCGCGCTGGTCCGGGCGCAGCTCCGCCGAGGGCGCCTTGGTGAGCACGGCCTCGGGGATCACCGGGACCGGCCCGGCGCCATTGCGCCACCGGCACAGCCGGTAGACGAGGGTCTTCGGCACGTCCTTGATCACGGCGAACCCGCCGGCGGTGTCGCCGTAGAGCGTCGAATAACCAACCGCCGCCTCGCTCTTGTTGCCCGTCGTCAGCACCAGCCAGCCGAGCTTGTTGGACAGCGCCATGAGCAGCACGCCGCGCACCCGACTCTGGATGTTCTCCTCGGTGAGGCCCTCCGGGACCCCCGCCGTGCTCGGCGCCAGCATCTCGAGGAAGGCGGCGTGGGCCGGCTCGATGGGGATCCGCCGGAAATCGATGCCGAGGGCCGCGGCGAGCGCCGCCGCGTCGCTCCGCGACCCCTCGCTGGAGTAGCGGGACGGCATCGACACGCCGTGCACGTGCCCCGCGCCGAGGGCGTCGGCGGCGATGACCGCCACGAGGGACGAGTCGATCCCCCCCGAGAGCCCGACGACCACGTCGGAGAAGCCGTTCTTGCGCACGTAGTCGCGGGTGCCGGTGACCAGCGCCCGGTACACCTCCTCGTCGAGGGGGAGCGGCTCGGCGATCCCGACGCTTCGGCGGGGGGCGTCGCGGCGCTGGGCGGGCGTGGCCGTCACCTCCGTCACCGGCAGGGGGGCGGCGGTCTGGTGGCCGCGCGGGTCGAGCAGCCGCTTGCGGAAGACGGCCGGCACGTCGAGGTCGACGATGGCGAGCTCCTCGCGGAACTGCGGCAGCGCGGCGAGCAGCCGCCCCTCGCTGTCGAACACCAGCGAGGCGCCGTCGAAGACCAGCTCGTCCTGACCCCCGACACAGTTGAGGTACACGAGGCAGCAGCTGGCGTCGGCTGCCCGCGTGGCGAGCATCTGCTTGCGCTCGACGAGGCGGTCCATGTGGTAGGGGGAGGCGTTGATGTTGACCACCAGCTCGGCGCCGGCGGCCGCCTGCCGGGCGATGGGGCCGGCAGGGCTCCAGGCGTCCTCGCAGATCGACACGCCGACGCGCACCCCGCCGATACCGAACAGCTGGGTGGCGCCCTGGCCGGGCGCGAAGTAGCGCTCCTCGTCGAAGACCCCGTAGTTGGGCAGCAGCTGCTTGTGGTAGACGCCGCGGACCTCGCCGTGCGCGCAGATCGCGGCGGCGTTGTAGAGGTCGAGCTGCTCGTCGACGTGGCCAACGACCGCGGCGCACCGTCCCGACGCCGCCGCCACCTTGGACAGCGCGGCCAGGTTGTCGGCGACGAATCCCGGCTTGAGCAGCAGGTCCTCCGGCGGGTAGCCGGTCACGGCCAGCTCGGGGAAGACGGCGAGATCCGCGCCGGCGTCCTCGGCGACGCCGAGCGCCTCCACGATCCTGCCGGCGTTGCCGGCGAGGTCGCCGACCACCGGGTTCATCTGGCACAGCGCCACGCGCAGCCGGACCACGTCCCGAGGCTACGCCGCCGGCGGTCGCGACGGGAGGTATCCAACAAAAACGAAACGGTCTCGTATCTATGATAGGGTGGCGCGCGATGGCCGGTCTTTCCCCTGCCGACACCGAAGGCGAAGAGGGTGCAGGGAGCCCGCACGGGCGCGTCGGGCGGCCGCGCGACGACGAGCGCGAGGAGGCGATCCTCGACGCCGCCCTCGAGCTGCTCACCGAGATCGGCTACGACCGGATGAGCATCGGGGCCGTCGCCGCCCGGGCGCGGGCGTCGAAGGCCACGATCTACCGGCGCTGGCAGGGCAAGGCCGAGCTGGTCGCCGCCGCGATGCGCCGGCGGGTCGACCAGGACGTCGCCGACGCGCCCGACACGGGCAGCCTGCGGGGCGACCTGCTCGCGGTCGTGGAGCTGATGCTGACCTATATGGCCGGCGTCGACGGCGGCCTGGTGTCGGGAATGGCCGCCGCGATCCGGTCCGACCCCGGTTTCGGCCGTCTCCTCGAGGCCCGCCTGCACGAGCCGAAGATGCAGGTCCTCTCGGCGGTGGTCGCCCGGGCCCAAGCCCGCGGCGAGCTCGGGCCGGGGGTGGACCCGTCGGCCCTGGTCGAGGTGGGACCCGCGGTCGCCGGCTTCCGCCTCATGCACGGCCGGCCGCTCGACGCCGCCTTCGCCGAGCACCTCGTCGACACCATCTTGATCCCCCTGCTCGTTCCCCGATCCCGATAGGAGCCCCATGCCCGTGATCACCGACCGCGACCGCCGCTGGTGGATCCTCGCCGTGCTCGGAGTCGCGCAGCTGATGATCGTGGTGGACATCTCGATCGTCAACATCGCCCTGCCCTCCGCCCAGCGCGCCCTGCACATCACCGCCGCCGACCGCCAGTGGGTGATCACGGCGTACACGCTCGCCTTCGGGGGGTTGTTGCTGCTCGGCGGGCGCGTCGCCGACTACATGGGGCGCAAGCGCATTCTCATCGTGGGCCTGCTCGGCTTCGCCGGCGCGTCCGCCATCGGCGGTCTCGCCCCCGACGCCGGGATGCTCTTCGCCGCCCGCGGCCTGCAGGGCGCCTTCGCGGCCCTGATGGCGCCCGCCGGGCTGTCGCTCCTGTCGGTCACCTTCCGCGAGCCCCACGAGAGGGCGCGGGCCTTCGGCGTGTACGGGGCCATCGCCGGCGGCGGGCTCGCCATCGGGCTGATCGCCGGCGGGCTGCTCACGCAGTACGCGTCGTGGCGGTGGTGCCTGCTCGTCAACGCCCCCATCGCCGTCGCCGCCGGCCTGGCGGCGGCGCGGATCGTCCCCGAGAGCCGTAACCGCGGCCGCACCCGCTATGACCTTCCCGGCGCGGTCACCTCGACGCTCGGGATGGTGGCGCTGGTGTACGGCCTGTCCGAGGCGTCCCTCCACGGCTGGGGCGCGGCGACCACCGTCGGGCTTCTGTTGGCGGCCGGCGTCCTGCTCGGCGTGTTCCTGCTGGTCGAGGCGCGCATCCGCAATCCCCTCCTGCCCCTGCGCGTCGTCACCGACCGCAACCGGGGAGGCTCGTATCTGACGATGCTGCTGGTCGGGATCGGGCTCATGGGGACGATGCTCTTCCTCACCTTCTACATGCAGCTCACGCTGCACTACTCGCCGCTCAAGACCGGCGTCTCCTACCTGCCGTTCTCGGCGGGCATCGTGGTGTCGGCGACCGTGGCGAGCAAGCTGATCGTGCGCTTCCGGCCCCGGGGCGTGATGGCGGTCGGGCTGCTGATGGCAGCGGCCGGGATGCTGTGGTTCGCCCGTCTCGGCGTCCACTCGCACTACTGGGCGCACATCGCCCCGGCGGAGATCCTGATGAGCCTGGGCATGGGCCTGGTGTTCGTCCCTGTCAGCAACACCGGGCTCTTCCGCCTGCGCGCCGGCGACTCCGGGGTGGCCAGCGCCACGATCAACACCAGCCAGCAGATCGGCGGTTCGATCGGCACCGCCCTGCTCAACACGATCGACGTAACGGCCACCACCGCCTACCTCCACTCCCACCTGCCCGCCGGGCTGGGCGCCACGGCGGCGGCCGGCGGGGGGGCGGCGGCCGGCGCGACAGCCAGGGCCGCCGCAGCGAAGGCGGCCGCCGCGATCACCGCGCACGCTCTCGTGCACGGCTACTCGGTGGCGTTCTACGTCGGCGCCGCCGTCCTCGGCCTGTCGATCGTCGCCGTTCTCGCCCTCATCGACGCCCCGGCGAGCGCCGCCCCCGACCTGGTGGGCGCCGGCGAGGACGCCCTCCCGGTGGCCGTCTAGCCAGCGCCGGCGGCGCCGGGCACACTGGCGGCATGACCGCCCAGGCCGCCGAGGAGGTCGAGCGCAGCGCCGACCCCGACGCGGCGCGCCTGGCCCTCGACGCGGTCGGCGCCGCCCACGAGGGGGCAGCCGACCGCATCGCGGCCGATCCGGCCCTCGCCTCGGCGCTGGTGGCGGTCGCCGGCGCCAGCGCGTGGCTGGTGCGGGTGTGCGTCACCGACCCCGCCGCGCTCCAGGTGCTCGCCGACCTCGAAACCCCCATCGACCTGGCGGCGTGCGCCGAGGCCGCCGGCGGCGCCCGCGGCCTCGCACGGGCCAAGCGCCTCGAGCTGCTTCGCATCGCGGCGCGCGACCTGCTCGGCCTCGACAGGCTCGAGGAGGTCGGGACCAACCTCGCCGACCTCGCCGCGGGGATCCTTCAGCAGGCGTGGGCGGCCACGAAGGACACCAGCGGCGGGCTCGCCGTGATCGGCATGGGCAAGCTCGGCGGCTGCGAGCTCAACTACTCGAGCGATGTGGACATCCTCTTCGCCGGTCCCCCCGACGACGCGACGGGTGCGGGGGCGCCGGATCCCCGCCCCCTGCTGCACCTGGCGCGGTCGGCCTGGCGGGTCGACCTCGACCTGCGCCCGGAGGGGCGCGCCGGGCCGCTCTCCCGGAGCCTGGCGTCCTACGCCGCGTACTGGGACCGCTGGGCCGACACGTGGGAGTTCCAGGCACTGCTCAAGGGTCGGGCGGTCGCCGGCGACCCGGAGCTCGGCGCCCGCTTCGAGGAGGAGGCGGCGCGGCGTGTGTGGGGCCGGCCCTTCGGCGCGGAGGAGCTGCGCGAGGTCCGCGACATGAAGGCGCGCGCCGAGCACGCCGTCCGCCAGCAGGGACTCGGCGAGCGGGAGATCAAGCGGGGAAAAGGCGGCATCCGCGACATCGAGTTCGCGGTGCAGCTGCTCCAGCTGGTCCACGGCCGCGCCGACCCCGCGCTGCGCTCGCGCTCCACCCTCCCTGCGCTCGGCGCGCTCGCCGCCGGCGGCTACGTCGACGCCGGCGACGCCGAAGCGCTCGAAGACGCCTACCGGTTCCTGCGCGCCGTCGAGCACCGGCTCCAGCTGCGAGAAGACCAGCAGGTCCACACCGTCCCGGCGGCGCGCGCGAGCCGGGAGCGGCTCGCCCGGGTGCTCGGCTATCGCGACCGGCCCTCCGCCACGGCCCTCGCCCAGTTCGACTGGGAGCTGCGCCGCCAGCAGGCGACGGTCCGCCAGATCCACGAGCGCGTCTTCTTCCGGCCGCTCATGGAGGCGTTCACCGCACCCGCCGCCGGCGCCGCGGCGGCGATCCTCTCGGCGGGCGCCGCAGACGAGCGCCTGCGGGCGTTCGGCTTCGACGAGGCCGAACGGGCCCACCAGGCCGTCGCCGAGCTGACCCGCGGGTTGTCGCGCTCCTCCCGGCTGATGCAGCAGATGCTTCCCGTGCTGCTCGAGTGGCTGTCGCGATCCCCCGATCCGGACCTCGGACTGCTCGGGTTGCGCACCCTGACGACGGGCCGGCACCGGCGTGACCAGTTCACCTCCCTGTGCCGCGAGTCCCCCGAAGCGGCCCGCCACCTCTGCCAGCTGCTCGGCACGGGCCCCCGCTTCGCCCGCGAACTGCAGCGGCACCCGGACCTCCTCACCGGGCTCGCCACCGGCGAGACGCTGGCGCCGCGCACCCGCGCGGAGCTCGACGAGCGCCTCGCCCGCTCCCTGGCGTGGCGCTCGGGGCAAGGCGGCGTCGAAGCCGGGCTTCTCCCTTTCGCCCGCTCGGAGGCTCTGCGGATCGCGGCGCGGGACCTGCTCGACCTGGCGACGCCCGCCTCCACCGGGGAGGCGCTGAGCGACCTCGGCGAGGCCGTGGTCGCCGCCGCCCTCCGGGTGGCGAACCCGGCCGTGCCGTTCGCGGTGATCGGGATGGGACGCCTCGGCGGCCGGGAGCTGGCCTATTCGAGCGACCTCGACGTGCAGTTCGTCTACGACATCCCCGCCGGCTGGGCGGCCGCCGAGGCCGCCGCCGACGCCGAGGCCGCCGCCCTCGCGCTGGTCCGCATCCTCGGCGGGGCCACCCCGGCCACGGGCGTCTACAGGGTCGACACCGGCCTCCGACCCGAGGGCCGCCAGGGGCCCCAGGCGCGCAGCCTCGACGCCTACGCGGCGTACTACGACCGCTGGGCGCAGCCCTGGGAGCGCCAGGCGCTGCTGCGCAGCCGGTTCGTGGCCGGCGACGAGGAGCTCGGACGGCGCTTCGACGAGGTGGCGGCCGACTTCATGTGGAGCCGGCCGTTCGGGCAGGCCGACATCCGCGAGATCCGCCGGCTGAAGGCCCGTGTCGAGCGGGAGAGGGTGCCCGCGGGGGAGGACCCGCAGTTCCACCTGAAGCTCGGCCCGGGTTCCCTCTCCGACGTGGAGTGGACCACCCAGCTGCTGCAGCTACGCCACGGCGTGCGCGCGACGAGCACGGTCGAAGCCCTCGAAGCCCTCCTCGCGGTGGGTGCCCTCGACCGTGACGACGGACGGATCCTGCTCGCATCGTTCCGCTTCTGCGAACGGACCCGCAACCGCTTGCGCCTCGTCCGCGACGGCGTCAGCGACGCCCTGCCCGCGGCGGGGCGCCAGCTCACCGTGCTCGCCCGCAGCCTCGGCACGACGGCGTCGGGCCTGCGCGAGGAGTACCGCCGGCACACCCGCCGCGCCCGGCGGGTGGTCGAGCGCGTCTTCTACGGTGGGCCGGCGGGGCGCTAGGCGGCGGCCAGCGGGTTGACCGCGGCGGTGCAGTAGGCGCAGCGCACCGCGGCCTTGGGGATGGAGCTGAGGCACTCGGGGCAGGGCCGGTCGTCGCTCTCGGGTTCGGGCTCGGCCCGCCGGCGCTCGACGAGACCGCGCATCGGGCGCACGACGAGGAAGAACACGGCGGCGGCGACGACCAGGAAGGTGAACAGGTCGACGATGAGCGCCCCGTAGGCGAAGCTGCCGTGCCCGATCTTCGCGGTCAGCTTCGCGAAGTCGGTCGTCTTGGTGCCCGGAATGGCGAGGAACGAGAGGATCAAGCCAACGACGTCCTTGATGACGACACCGAAGTAGGTCCCGATGACGATGGCGATGGCGAGGTCGACCACGTTGCCTTTCATCACGAAGTCCTTGAACTCCGTCCACGCGCTCTTCTTCGAACTCTCGTTGGGGCTCACCCGATCCTCCCTCTAGATCACTCCGACGATGACGAGGATCGCCGCGACGACGACGATCCCGGCGGCGACGATACCGCCGGCGAGCAGCGCCGCCGCGGTTGGTCGCTGGCGGCCCGCGCGTGCCTCGCTGCGATCGGGGCGGGCGCCCCGCGCGGCGGGGAGGGCGGTCTCGTGGGGCGCGCCCCCCCCGACGGGGACGTGCTCCGCCGGAGGGTTGTCGGGGTCGACGAAGACGGGGCGGGGCGTGCGGGAGGCGCCGGGAGCGGGCGCCTCGAGCGGCGGCAGCGCTTGGGGCGGCCGGAAGGCCGGCGGCGCCCCCTGGCGGGCGCGCCCCTGACGGGCCGCGGGCGGGACGACGCTGCGATCCCCGGACGCGGG
>JAJYLA010000124.1 GCA_021788115.1 Actinomycetes bacterium
GGGGGTGCCGGCGGGGGTGCCGGCGGGGGTGCCGGCGGGGGTGCCGGCGGGGGTGCCGGCGGGGGTGCCGGCGGGGGTGCCGGCGGGGGTGCCGGCGGGGGTGCCGGCCCGCTGAGGGCCTGCCCTGTGTGCGGGCAGCCCCTCGGCTCGGCGCGCCTGTGCCCGAACCGGTGGTGCCGGCGCCCGGACCGGGCGTTCTCCGTGGTGTTCGCGGTGGGCGTGCACGAGGGGTCCTTCCGCCGTGCAGTGCTGCGCTACAAGTACCGGGGGGAACGCTGGTGGGCTCGGGTGTTCGCTCGCCTGCTCGCGGAGTACCTCGAGACGAACGCCACCTGGTTCGAGGAGTTCGACACGCTCGTGGCGATGCCCAGTCACCGCGGCCCTGGGGCGCGGCGGGGTTGGGATCCGGTGGGGGAGGTCGTTGAGAGGCTCGGCGGGCTCGTGGGCGCCGGCTGGGAGGTCCTCGCCGACGCGGTGGTGAAGACGGCGGAGACCCCTCCGATGCAGGGGCGGTGCTGGGCCGAGAGGCAGGCGATCGCTGCGGGGCCGCTGCGTCGTTGCCTGGTCGTGCCGGCGCCCGAGCGGGTCGCCGGCGCCCGGATCCTGGTCGTGGACGACGTCCTCACCGAGGGCAGCACCCTGCGCGAGGTGGCCCGGGCCCTGCGCGGCGCCGGCGCCCTCGAGGTGGCAGGGCTGGTGCTCGCCCGTCAAAGGTGGACCTGGGCCGGCTGAAGCTCCGGAGGGACGCGGCGGGTGTGCCCCCAGCGCGGCCGCAGGGATGGCGAAGCGGGCGACCCCGAGCCCCTAAGGTCTGCGACGTGCCGGATCAGCTGGCCAAGAAGGTCTCCGTGGCCGACGTGCGCGTGGCGATCCCGACGAGCCCGGGGGTCGAGGCAGGGGCGGTGATCCTGCGGGAGGAGGACCCGCCCCACCGCACGTTCCAGATCATCATCGGCCAGCCCGAGGCCCGCGCGATCATGGCGGCGTGGACGGGGTCGGCACCCAGCCGGCCCTCGACGTGGGACCTGTTCGTCTCCTCGGTGGGCCTGCTCGGTGGCCGGGTGGAACGGGCCGTGGTGACGGGGGTCGAGGACGGACGGCACTTCTTCGCGAACCTGGAGATCGAGCGCGACGGCCAACGCCTGATCCTCCCGGGCCGCCCGTCCGACGCCATCGCCCTGGCCCTGCGCGCCCACGGGGCGACGATCTACGTGGCCGAACAGGTGCTGTCCGAGGTCGGCACGCCGGCTAATCCCGACAACTGACCCCGCGCGGCGGACCGGCCTCCTCCCGCCGGCGCCAGCCACGGGGCCGAAGGCCGCAGCAGGCGGCCCGCCCGCCCGCCGCCGTCGCCACGGGTCACGCGCGGAAGGCGAACTGGCCGGCGTCGAGCACGACGCCGCTCGGCGTGGCGGTCCGGAACAGGGCGGTGCCGGGATCCTGCACCCACACGGAGATGGTCAGCTCCTCGCCGGGAAAGACGGGGCGGGAGAAGCGACCCGACATGCTGGCGAAGCGCTCGGGCTCCGACCCGCACAGCGAGTGGAGGAGGGCACGGCCGGTGAAGCCGAACGTGCACAATCCGTGCAGGATGGGCCTGTCGAACCCGCCCATCGCCGCGAACGCCGGATCCGAGTGCAGGGGGTTGCGGTCCCCGGACAGGCGGTAGATCAGCGCCTGGTCGGGGCGGGTGGCGTAGCGGACGACGTGGTCGGCCGCCCGCTCGGGTACGGCGACCGCCGCGGACGGGCCCCGGTCGCCGCCGAAGCCGCCCTCGCCGCGTACGAACACCGACCTGCTCGCCGTCCACAGCGGCGACCCTGTCGCCGTGTCGGTGGCGACCGTCGCGGTCGCCACGAGCGCCCCGGACCCCTTGTCGTAGACGCCGGTGATGGTCGTGACGGCCGACACCGTGCCCGAGACCGGCAGCGGGCCGTGCAGCTCGATCGACTGCTCGCCGTGCACGAGCATGGCCCGGTTGAACTCGCCGACGGCGCCGTAGACGCCTTCGCCCCCCGGTACCACGACGGGGAAGGTCGGCAGGACCTTCTGGGTGACGCCGTGGCTGTTCTCCGTCGTGAACTCGAGCTCGAAACCGGTCGGGTCGGTCATGCCCGCGCCCACGCCGATCGCGTAGAGAAGACAGTCCTTGGAGTCCCACGACGACACGCGGGGGGGAGCGGTGTAGCCGGCGGCATCGGGGTTGATCGGCATGGGTCGACTGTAGGGGCCCCGGGCCGTCTAGCCGAGATGTATCTCGATGCCCGCCGCGTCTTCCGCGGCTGCGATCGACCACCGCAGCTCCTCGATGGCGCCCGCCTGGCGCAGGTCGTCCTCCGCCTGCTGCAGCACGCCTACCGCGGCGGCGGTGTCGGTGATGGTCATGGACGCGACGGGTGCCCGCAGCGACACGCCGGCGGCCGTCTTTTCTCGCCGCACGGCGCTCAGGATCACGCTTGCCGCCGTCCAGACGGTGGGGTCCGCGCCGGCGGCGTCGAGCTCGCCGGGGGTGGGCCACGGGGCGCGGTGGATGGAGCCGCCGTCATGCCACCAGGACCAGACCTCCTCGGTGACGTATGGCAGCACGGGGGCGAAAAGGCGCAGCAGCACCGACAGGGCCCGCAGGAGCGCCGCCCGGGCCGACGCGGCTCGCTCCTCTCCGAGGGTGCCGTAGGCGCGGTTCTTGACCAGCTCGAGATAGTCGTCGCAGAAGTCCCAGAAGAACGACTCGGTGCGCTCCAGGGCGCGGGCGTAGTCGTAGTCCTCGAACGCCGCGGTGACGTCGGCGACGAGGCGTCCCAGCGAGGCGAGCATGCTGAGGTCGACGGCGTCGCGCACGGGTGGGCCGGCGGCCGCCTCGCCGCCGGCGGCTTCCAGCACGAAGCGGGAGGCGTTGAGGATCTTGATGGCCAGCTTGCGGCCGATGCGCATCTGGCCGTCGTCGAAGGCTGTGTCCGTCCCCGGGCGCCCGCTCGCCGCCCAGTAGCGGACCGCGTCCGAGCCGTGCTGCTCGAGAAGAGCTATCGGAGTGACGACGTTGCCCTTCGACTTGGACATCTTCTTGCGGTCGGGGTCGAGGATCCACCCGGATATCGCGGTGTCGCTCCACGGGAGGCTGCCGAACTCGAGGTGGGCGCGGACGACCGTGGCGAACAGCCACGTCCTGATGATGTCGTGGCCTTGCGGGCGGAGGTCCATCGGCCAGATGCGGCTGAACAGGTCGGGGTCGTCCTCCCACTTGCCGGCGATCTGCGGGGTGAGCGATGAGGTGGCCCAGGTGTCCATGACGTCGGGGTCCGCTTCGAACCCCTCGGGCTGGGAGCGCTGCTCCTCCCGGTAGCCCGTGGGCACATCGGTGGTCGGATCGACGGGAAGATCCGCCTCGGCGGGCAGCAAGGGGTGCTCGTGGTCGGGGCGGCCGTGGGAATCCAGTCGATACCAGACCGGGAAGGGCACCCCGAAGAAGCGCTGACGGGAGATGAGCCAGTCGGAGTTGAGCCCTTCGACCCAGTTGGCGTAGCGGGCGGCCATGTAGGGCGGGTGCCACTTCAGCTGCTTTCCCCGCTCGAGCAGGGGACCGCGATGGGCGAGCGTGCGGAAGAACCACTGCCGGCTGGTCACGATCTCGAGCGGCCGCTCGCCCTTTTCGTAGAACTTGACCGAGTGCGTCACCGGCCGCGGCTCGCCGCGCAGCTCCCCGGAGCCGCGCAGCAGCTCGAGGATCCGGGCCTGCGCTTGGCGGACGGTGCGCCGGCCCAGCTCGGTCTCGTAGAGGGCGGCGGCCCCGGGCTCCAGACCGGCCGGGGCGCCGGCGACCAGGCGACCGTCGCGCCCGACGATGGCCCGGATGGGAAGGCCCAGCTCCCGCCACCACTGCACGTCGGTCACGTCGCCGAACGTGCAGATCATGGCGATGCCCGTGCCCTTGTCCGGCTGGGCGAGGGGATGGGCCACCACGGGCACCTCCACCCCGAACAGCGGGGTGCGCACGGTGGTGCCGACGAGGTCCCGGTAGCGGGCGTCGTCGGGGTGGGCGACGAGCGCGACGCACGCCGGCAGCAGCTCCGGCCGGGTGGTGTCGATCAGCACATCCCCGCCGGCGCCGCCGGAGCCGACCCGGTGGAAGACGATCTGGTGGTAGGCGCCCGGGCGCTCGCGGTCCTCGAGTTCCGCCTGGGCGACCGCGGTGCGGAAGTCGACGTCCCACAGCGTCGGCGCCTCGGCTGCGTACGCCTCGCCCCGCGCGAGCAGCCGGAGGAATGCCCGCTGCGAAGCCCGGCGGGCTCCCTCGCCGATGGTGGTGTAGTGCTGCCTCCAGTCGACGGACAGGCCCAGCCGCCGGAACACGGCCTCGAACGCCTTCTCGTCCTCCGAGACGAGCCGCTCGCACAGCTCGACGAAGTTCGGCCGGGACACCGCGACGGCCTCCTGGCCCTTCGCCAGACCTCCCGTCGCCGGGGGCTGGAACCCCTCCTCGTAGGGGAGGGTGGGGTCGCAACGGACCCCGTAATAGTTCTGGACCCGGCGCTCGGTCGCCAGGCCGTTGTCGTCCCAGCCCATCGGGTAGAAGACCTCGCGGCCGCACATCCGCCGGTACCGGGCGATGGTGTCCGTGTGGGTGAAGGAGAAGACGTGGCCCACGTGGAGGGCCCCGCTCACCGTCGGCGGCGGGGTGTCGATGGCGTACACCCTCTCCCGCGGGGCGCGTCGATCAAAGCGGTAGACGCCGTCGGCCTCCCACCGCGGCCCCCACCTCTCCTCCAGGCCGTCGAGCGACGGCTTATCGGGAACTGTCCACGTCATGATCCCGCTACGGTACTTGTGTGCTGCGCCTCTTCGACACCGCATTGGGTACCGCCGCCCCCCTCGAGCCGCGCGACCCCGGGCGCCTGTCGATGTACGTGTGCGGACCGACCGTCTACGACGCCCCCCACATCGGTCACGGTCGCTTCACCGTGGTGTGGGACATCATGCGCCGGTACCTGTCGTGGTCGGGCCTCGATGTCCGTTTCGTCTCCAACGTCACCGACATCGAGGACAAGATCCTCGCGAAGGCGTCCGAGCAGGGCCGCTCGCCCGCCGAGGTGGCCGCCCACTACGAGGCGGTGTGGTGTGAGACCCAGGAGCGCCTCGGCGTGGCCCGGCCCAGCGACACGCCGCACGCCACCGAGTACGTCGGGCGCATGGTGGAGGTGATCGCCGAGCTCGTCGAGCGCGGCCACGCCTACCCCGGCGGCGACGGCGTCTACTTCGCCGCCGAGAGCATCGAGGGGTACGGGCTCCTCGCCCGCCAGCCGATCGAGACGCTGCGCGCCGGTGCCCGTGTCGAGGCCGGCGAGGAGGCCGGCAAGCGCTCGCCCATCGACTTCGTGCTGTGGAAGCTGGCCAAGCCGGGGGAGCCGACGTGGGAGTCGCCCTGGGGGCCCGGACGCCCCGGCTGGCACACCGAGTGCGTCGTCATGTCCCTCGACCTGCTCGGCGACGGCTTCGACCTGCACGGGGGCGGTCTGGACCTGGCGTTCCCGCACCATGAGAACGAGAGGGCCCAAGCCCTGGGCATCGGCCGCCCGTTCGCCCGGCGCTGGGCGCACTCGGGGATGGTCGTCGCCGAGGGTGGGGAAAAGATGAGCAAGTCGCTGGGCAACACCCTCTCCCTCCAGGAGCTCGTCGCCGCCCACGACCCGCGGGCGTTCCGCCTCCAGGTCCTCCAATCCCACTACCGCTCTCCGATGGCGGTGGGCGAGAACACGATCGCCGCGGCGGAGGGCGGCGTCGACCGCCTCGACGCCTTCGCCCGCCAGTTCGCCGGCGCCCGGGGGCTGTCCCCCGACCGCGACGCCCTGGCGCGCTTCTTGGAGCGCATGGACGACGACCTCGACACGCCCGGCGCCGTCGGCGCCGCCTTCGACGTGCTGCGCCGGGCGCGCGCGGTGTCCGGGGAGGAGGCCGGGAGGCTGGCGGCCGCCGTGTTCACCATCTTCGAGGACGCCCTGGGGCTGCCCATGAAGGCAGGCATCGACGCCGTCCCCCCCGAGGCGCTCGCGACCGCCAGGGCCCGCGACGAGGCCCGCCGCGCCAGGGACTGGGCACGGGCCGACGCCATGCGCGCCCAGCTGCAGGCGGACGGCTGGATCGTCGAAGACGGGCCGGACGGGACCACGATCCGGCGGTGAGCGTCTCCCACTTCGACGCCGACACCGCGGTCGGGCGCACCGAGGACGGCTGGGTTGCGGACCTTCACGAGCGGTGGAACATCGGCCACAATCCCAACGGCGGCTACCTCCTGGCCGTGGCCGTACGGGCCATGCTCGCCGACGCCCGCCGGCCCGACCCTGTGACGGTCACCGCCCACTACCTCTCGCCGCCATCCGCCGGACGGGTGGGCATCCGCACCTCGGTGGTCAAGCCGGGACGCTCGTTTTCGACCGTCACCGCCGCGATGATCCAGGGAGAGCGCGAGCGCGTGCGGGTGATCGGCGCGTTCGGTGACCTCACGGGGCAATCCGGTCCCACCCGCGTCAGCGCCCGGCCGCCCGAGATACCGCCGCCGGACGAGTGCGAGAGCCTGCTCGAGCTCACCCGGCGCGCCGGCCGGGCTGTCCCCGAGGTCATGAACCGCTTCGATCTGCGCCTTCCCGCCGACAGCCCGTGGGGCCGCCCAGGGGAGGGGGACCCCTTCGAGATCGCGGGCTGGATCCGTTTCCGTGACGGGACCCAGCCGACCACGACCTCGGCGGTGTTGTTCGCCGACGCCTTCCCCCCGACCCTGCTCGGCGCGGTGCACGCCGGCTGGGTGCCGACCCTGGAACTGACCGTGCACGTCCGGGGGCGGCCGGCGCCCGGGTGGCTGCTCGGGACGTTCCGGACGCGTGTGCTGGTCGACGGCCTGATGGAGGAGGACGGCGAGCTGTGGGACAGCCGCGGCAAGCCCGTGGCGTTGTCCCGCCAGCTGGCCATGGTGCTCCGGGCCTGAGCCGCCGGGCCGGACATGGGGAGCCGCCCCCACGGGCGCGGCTCCTTGTCTTTGTCCGAGTGCATGTTACTATGGGGTAACAACTTTGGAGGGTGTCCAGGACCATGGCCGATTTTTCGAACGCGCTGAACGAGGACCAGCTCCAGCTGCAGAAGTGGGTGCACGACTTCGCCGAGGGTGTGGTGCGCCCGGCCGCCCACGAGTGGGACGAGCGGGAAGAGACCCCGTGGCCGATCATCGAGGAGGCGGCGAAGGTCGGGCTGTACTCGGTCGACTTCGTGGGCAACATGTTCGCCGACCCGACGGGGATCTCGGTGCCGATGGTCATGGAGGAGATGGCCTGGGGTGACGCCGGCATCGGGCTGGCGATCTTCGGCACGACCCTCGGTGTGGCGGCGATCTTCGCCAACGGGACGCCCGAGCAGATCGGCGAGTGGATCCCCCAGTGCTTCGGCACCCCCGAGAAGGTCGCCGTGGCAGCCTTCTGCGTGTCGGAGGCCGACGCCGGCTCCGACGTGAGCTCCATGCGAACGCGGGCCGTCTACGACGAGGCGACCGACGAGTGGGTTCTCGACGGGACCAAGACCTGGATCACCAACGGCGGCATCGCGGACGTCCACGTCGTGGTGGCGTCGGTGGACCCCGCTCTCAAGGCTCGCGGGCAGGCGAGCTTCATCGTGCCGCGGGGGACCCGCGGTCTCAGCCAGGGGCAGAAGTTCAAGAAGATGGGCATCCGCGCCTCGCACACGGCCGAGGTCGTCCTCGACGACGTGCGCGTGCCGGGCCGGCTGCTGCTCGGCGGCAAGGAGAAGCTCGACGCGCGGCTGGCGCGCGCCCGGGAGGGCAAGGCGGGCGAGCGTTCCCAGGCGGCGCTCGCCACGTTCGAGAGGACCCGTCCGAGCGTCGGCGCGCAGGCCGTCGGCATCGCCCGCGCCGCCTACGAGTACGCCCTGGAGTACGCCAAGGAGCGCAAGCAGTTCGGGCGGGCGATCATCGAGAACCAGGCGATCGCTTTCAAGCTCGCGCGCATGCGCATGCACGTCGACGCCGCCCGGCTGCTCGTGTGGAACGCCTCCTGGCGGGGCGCGAGCGGGCAGGGTTTCGCCGCCGCCGAGGGCTCGCAGTCAAAGCTTTTCGCCGGGGAGACGGCCGTGTGGGTGACCGACGAGGCGATCCAGATACTGGGTGGCGCCGGCTACGTCCGGGAGCATCCGGTGGAGCGATGGCACCGCGACGCCAAGGTCTTCACCATCTTCGAGGGAACCAGCGAGATCCAGCACCTCATCATCGCCCGCGCTATCTCGGGCCTGCGCATCGCCTGACCTGACGCTTCCCGGGCGCCCGCGCGGCGGCCGCGCTGCGGCCGTCTTTCGTCGCCGCCCGGCGGCCTCGGGTCGGGTGCGAGGTCGCCGCTAGCGGCGGAGCTGCCGGTGCTCTACCTCGTCGCGCCGTGCGACGAGGATGTCGGTGACGAGCGCCGGAGGGAACAAGCCGTGGGCGACGACGCCGGGAACGGCGTCGAGCATCGCCGCCACCGCGGCGGGATCGCCGGTGTCGCCGTCCCAGTCGCCGATCAGGCCCCCATCAGGGCTCGGACCGCTGCCCGGCCGTAACCTCAGGCCGGGAAGCGAGCGCAGGGTGGCGTCGACGCCGAAGCGCAAGAGCTCCACGGGGACCGGGGGAGTGATCGCCTCGACGACCTTGTCGGAGGAGACGATCACGACGAAGCGCTCGGCCGCGGCCGCGACGACCTTCTCGCGCGTGTGCGCCCCGCCGCCGCCCTTGACCAGCCAGCCGTCGGGCGCGACCTGATCGGCGCCGTCGATGGCGATGTCGAGTCGAGCGATCCCTTCGAAAGGGTCCACGCGCAGCCCCAGCGCGCGGGCCTGATCCTCGGTCGCCGGCGAGGTCGCCACGCAGCGCAGGTCGAGCTGGCGTTCGGCCAGGGCGGGCAGCAGGCGGGCAACCGTAGAGCCCGTGCCGAGCCCGACCGTGCTGCCCGGCTCGACCAGGGCGGCCGCGGCGAGGGCTGCGACGTGCTTCTCCTTTTCCGTGTCCTCGATCACACGCCGAATCTTG
>JAJYLA010000015.1 GCA_021788115.1 Actinomycetes bacterium
CGCGCGGTGACATCTCTGCCCTGGCCTCGGCCACGTTGAGGTGCGCCAGCGTCATCCCAAGAAGCTCGAGAGCCTCCACGCGCTCCAGCTCGACCCTAACCACTGGCTCAATAGTAGCCACTGGTGGTCCGTAATGGGCCACCCCCGGACCGGCTGCCGCAGCTGATGCAGAACGCGGGCTGGTTACGAAAGCGCAGAGGCCCAGGTAGATGGCCTGGATGTCGGAGGGGCGCGGAGTCCTTGCACGCGTTTCGAGTGTCTCCGTGCACGTTCTTCAACCGGGCTGAGCCCCCGGGCAACGGGGAGCGTCACCGGGTTATTCGAGCATGAGGGCTACCAGCGGGGCGGGAATGGCCCAGCTGGGGTGGTCGAGGTCGAGCAGGCTCTTGGTGGCGAGGATCCCCCGACGGAACTTGTTCTCGATGACCTTTGCGTCGCTCCGCCACCCGTCGTCGACCCATTTCCCCTCGATCGGTACCGATTCGAGGGTGGTGCCGCCGGAGGGCACCGCCACGGGCACCAGGTCGATCTCGTTGCCCGCAGCGGTGCGGGTGTGGCCGATGGTGTCGCCGGCCACCCAGCGGCCCTCGTGGAGATGGTCGATCCTGCGGGCCAGGGCCACACCGAGGGCCTGTTCGGTGAGAGCTGTCATCTGGGGTGGGCGCAGACCGGCGCGCAGCCGGCTGGGCATCCACGCAAGGACCGGGTCGACCAGGTACAGCCTGGGTTGTGATCCGACGACGGGGCGGCCGCTGTCGTCGTGGTGGCGGCACCACAGCGCACCGAATCCCCTAACGAGGCGGTTGAGCCGTCCGGCGGTGACAGGCCGGGTCCAGCCGAGCTCCTCGGCGGTGTGGGCCACGTTCAGCGGGCTGGTGGCGCGCCCGGCGAGCTGTTCGAGGAACAGCGGTAACGACTCGGGGGGCCCTTCGAGGTTTATGTCACCGCGGAGCCAGGCGGCCAGGTCGCGGTCCATCGGGCGACCCTGGAAGCGCACCTCGATCTCGCCCAGCTCGAAAGATCGAACACCAGCTCCGGGCGCGCCCCGGCCAGGGCGGGATCCACCTCGTGGTGGTTGCCGAACATCGCGACGCTCGCGGTGCGCCGGTCGACCGTGCGCGACGCTGACCACAAGAACGCGTCGTGCAGCTCGGCCGGGGATGGCCGGCGCAAGCGAGCGAAATGGCGCTGCAAGGTGCGCGCCGGCACGACCCCCACCCCGGCCTCCGATAGGGCGCGGGCCACCTGGGCTGCCGTGCGGCGAGGCGCCTCCCGCTCCAACACCGCCGCCGCCTCCAGGATCTCCGCCGGCGTGCGGGTCGGCTGCGGCGCGCCCTGAGAAGGCTATGAGCCAACCCGTTACCGTCGACGTCAACGTGCTGGTCAACGCGGTGGTCGGTGGCAACGACGACTTCCGGTCATGGCCGTCACCTCCGCCCGTGCGGGGCAACCCGGCCGCCAACGTGGTCGGCGTCCTCAACGACGCCCGGGAGCTCGGGTTGTTCCTCAGCGAGCACATCCTCACCAACATCGTGCGAGTCCTCGCAGGAACCCCACCCGACGGGTACGGCTGGGAAGGGCAGCAGGCCGAGGACCATGTCGCCGTGCTTGCAGAGATCGCCTTCGCCTCCGATGGGGATGTCCTCGATCCCCGGACACAGTCAGCGACTGCCCGGACCACGAGGACAACCGAATCCTCGAGTGTGCTGCGTCCAGCGGGTCGGTGCCGATCGCGAGCGCCGACCACGATCTGCTGTCGATGTCCCCGCGGCGGGGAACCGCCGGTGGTCGCGTCGGGAGACTTCGTGACGCGAGCCGACGCGATGCGCCGAGGGCACCGCCGCTGAGCTGCGAGCACGCCTGTTAGGGATGGGTTGTCTTACGTATCGTGATACGCTGTCGGGTGTGGCCAGGGCGATCTCGGTACGACTCGACGACGAAGCGGACAAGGCCCTACGGACCTTGGAATCCACCGGTCTCACCCAGTCGGAGGCAATCCGCGCTGCCCTGCTCGGCGAAGTTCGCCACCGCCGACGCAGCCAGGAGTTGGCCGCGGAAGTGGCCGCCCTCGAGGCCGATGAAGCGGACCGGGAAGAAATGCTGGCGGTCGCGGATCTGATGGAAGCACTTCGTGCTTCGAGGTGACGTCCACCGGTTTCGTCTACCGAGGGGCGTCGGTCACGAACAGCACGGTGGTCGCTTCGCAGTGGTAGTTCAAGCAGACGAGTTCCTACCGCGATCGGTAGTGATCGTTGCTCCCACATCGCGAAGCGCTCGGCCGGCATCATTCCGACCCGAAGCCGAGATCGAAGGCGAAGGCGCCCGGGTTCTCGTTGAACAGATCGGTGCCGTAGACGCCAGGCGACTCGGCGAGCTGGTCGGGCATCTGACCCGTGAGGAGCTATGGGGTGTCGACGAAGCACTCTTGGCCGTTCTCGGCCTTCGCTGAGCCCGACGATGAGGGGGCCGTAGCGGTCGTACTTTGCGTGGCAGGCGGCGTCTATGACGTCCTGCCGCTTTTCATCGGCCGGGGCGAAGGTGACGTCCCGTTCGATCCCACCGGCTCGTATGCGGCCGGTTCGTATGCGGCCGGTTCGGCTGGCGGTGGCGTGTCGGCCAGGCCGAAGAACTCCGGCCGGCCTCAACCCGCTCGGACGGCACCCCTCTCGAGGTCCTCGGCGCTCCAAGCCTGTGCGGTGCCTGCTGTTCCTGGCATTACCGGCCGCCTTTCGGGCGGGCGGCGGCGTACTCCTCGTCGGTGACGTGCTCACCCCAATGGGGGGCGCCTTCGGTGATCGACAGGTGCGTCATGAAGTCGTCGGGGGTGGCGCCGTGCCAGTGCTCCTCGCCGTCGGGGGCGTACACGACATCCCCCGCCTGAAGCTCGACCGCGTCCTCGCCGCGGACCTGGACCAGGCCTCGGCCTTCGGTGACGTAGAGGGTCTGGCCGCCGTCATGGGAGTGCCAGGCGCTGCGCGCGCCCGGGGTGAAGCGCACCGCGGCCACGTTGAGCTGCGACGCCGGCAGGCCTCGGGTGATCGGGTCCAGCCACACTTCGCCGGTGAACGTCTCGGCCGGCCCCCTGGCCGTGGGCGGCTTGGCTGAAATCTCCATCGAAATGATCTCCTTTCATCTTGCCCGGTCTGCTCAGGGCCGGACGAGGACCTTGAGAGCGGTCCGGCCGGCCATAGCCCGATACCCGTCGGCGATGTCGTCGAGTCCGACGGTCAGGTCGAAGACCTTGCCGGGCTCGATCCGGCCTTCGAGCACGTCGGGCAGCAGCTCGGGTATGTAGGCCCGGGCCGGGGCGACGCCGCCGGTCAGGGTGACGTTGCGCAGGAACACCGGGAACGGCATCGGGACGTCGTCATACTGAGGGGCGCCGACCCGGCTGACCGTGCCGCCGTCGCGCACGACCGCGAACGCGGTCTCGATCGCCTCGACCAGCCCGACGCACTCGAGCACGGTGTGGGTTCCGTCGCCGCCGGTCAGCTCCCTGACCCGCTCGACACCTTCCTCACCGCGTTCGGCGACGACGTCGGTGGCGCCGAACTCCCGGCCGAGGTCGGTGCGGTCCTTGTGGCGTCCCATCAAGATGATCCGCTCGGCGCCGAGGCGCCGGGCCGACAGCACGGCGGAGAGGCCGACGGCACCGTCGCCGATCACCGTGACGGTGCCGCGAGCGTTCACCCCGGCGGTGCGGGCGCAGTGGTAGCCGGTGGGGAACACGTCCGACAGGCTGAGAAGCGACGGCAGCAACGCCGAGTCGGCCCCGACGGGCAGCTTGACCAGGGTGCCCTGCGCCTGGGGCACCCGGACCGCTTCACCTTGGCCGCCGTCGATGCCGTCGCGGGCCCACATCCCGCCGTGCCGGCACGAGGTCTGCAGCCCCTCCTCGCAGAAGTCGCAGGTCCCGTCGGACCACACGAACGGGGCGACCACCAGGTCACCGGCCTTGAACCCCGACACATCGGCTCCGATGTTCTCGATGACGCCGAGGAACTCGTGGCCGATGCGTGCCCCCTCTTCGGAGGCGGCCATGGACCTGTACGGCCACAGGTCGGAGCCGCAGATGCAGGCGGTGACGACCCGGACCACGGCGTCGGTCGGCTCGAGGATCTTGGGGTCGGGGACGGTCTCGACGCGGATGTCACCCGCGCCGTGGATGATCGTGGCTCGCATTGGGATGGCTCCTTTCGGGGAGGTTTCTGGGGCGCGTCCGGTCGGCCCTCCCT
This sequence comes from Actinomycetes bacterium, assembly GCA_021788115.1. GTDB lineage: Bacteria > Actinomycetota > Acidimicrobiia > Acidimicrobiales > Palsa-688 > JAJYLA01. The sequence goes on from JAJYLA010000015.1 coordinate 4,236, forward strand.
GCAGGGGGGTGCTACCCAGAGGCGCCGGGGTGCCTAGGGTTTGGTGCGGCCCGGCGGGGCCGGAGTGTCCCTGGCCTGCTGTTCTCGGTCGGCGGTGCCCGCCCAGCTGGCGAGGAAGGCGAGCTGCTCCTGGGCGTGGCTGTCGGCAGCAGCGGTGTAGGTGATGAGGGTGAGGTCGTCGCCGGGGAGCTCGAGGGCGTCGCCGGTGAGCTGCAGGTCGCCGACGATGGTGTTGTGGATTCCTTTGGCCGCGCTGCGGTGCAGGCGCACCTGGTGGCGGGCCCAGCGCGTCGCGAACTCGTCGCTTCGGGTCGTGAGCTCGCCGACGAGGTCGCTGAGGTCCCGATCGAGGGGATTGCGGCCGGCTTCGCTGCGCAGGGCGGCGACGGTGTCGTCGGCGACGGTGCCCCAGTCGAGGAAGAAGCCGCTGGACCGCGAGTCCAAGAAGATGAACCGGGCCAGGTTGAGCGGCAGGGCCTGCGGGTCGAGGATGCCGGCGTAGAGCGCGAAGCACATCTGGTTCGCGGCCAGGATGTCCATGCGGTTGTTGCGCAGGTAGGCGGGCGCGCCGAGAGCGTCGAGGACGCGGTGGATGCTCGGTCTGATCTTGGGGCGGGGGCTGCGGCGAAGAGCCGGGGCGGTGGTGTTCGAGGCGCGGGCGAGGTCGAAAAGGTGGGCCCGTTCCGCCTCGTCTAGCCGGAGTGCCCTGGCCAGCGCTTCGAGCACCGAGTCGGAGGCTCCGGCCAGATTTCCGCGCTCCAGCTGCGTGTAGTACTCCACGCTCATGCCGGCCAGCATGGCCACCTCGGCTCTGCGCAGGCCGGGAACCCTTCGCTTCTCCCCGTAGGTCGGCAGGCCGGCCTGGTCGGGTGTGATCCGGCCGCGTCGGCTGGTGAGAAAATCTCGGGCCTCGGCACGGGCGTCCACGGTCCCACGCTACGCCGGGCGCGGCCGGGGTAGGGAGGTACTGCCAGTACCTGTGATGGCGGTCCCTGGCACACCAGGCCAGGTTGCGGTTCGGTGGACATCAGCCGTAGCCGGGCAGAGCGAACGCCTATCCGACCGGGGAACTCGGCCCGTGAGCCCGAACCCCCACCCCCCAGTGGGCACCCAACAGAGAGGCAGGAAATGAAGACCATCACCCTCAACAACGGCGTCGAGATGCCCGCCCTCGGCCTCGGCGTCTTCCAGACACCCCCCGGCGAGACCCGTGACGCCGTCGCTACCGCGCTCGCTGCCGGATACCGCCACATCGACACCGCGGCCGCCTACGGCAACGAGCCCCAGGTCGGCGAAGCGGTCCATGCTTCCGGCCTGGACCGCTCCCAGGTCTTCCTCGAGACGAAGATCTGGATCAGCGACTACGGCTACGAGGAGACCCTGCACGGCTTCGACAAGAGCGCCGGCAAGCTCGGCGTCGAACAGATCGACCTGCTGATCCTTCACCAGGCGCTGCCCTCCGCGTTCGAGCGGACCCTCGACGCCTACCGGGCGCTCGAGACCCTGCTCGAAGACGGCAAAGTCCGCGCCATCGGTGTCAGCAACTTCATGGTCGAGCACCTCACGAACCTCCTCGAGCGGGCCACCGTGGTGCCCGCCGTCAACCAGATCGAATGCCACCCGTACTTCTCCCAGCCCCAGGTACAGGACTTCGGCGCCCGCCACGGCATCGTCACCCAGGCCTGGTCGCCCATCGGCGGCATCACCTTCTACCGCGACGGCAACCACAGGAGCACCCTCGACGACCCCGTCATCACCTCCATCGCCGCCAGCCACGAAAAAAGCCCCGCCCAGGTGATGCTGCGATGGGGACTGCAGCACGGGCGTTCCGTCATCCCCAAGTCGACCAAGCCCAGCCGCATCAACGAAAATATCGGCGTCTTCGACTTCGAGCTGACCGGCGGCGAGTTAGCCGCCATCGACCGGCTCGACACCGGCCGCCGCGGCGGCCCCGAGCCAGAAGCCATCACCCTCGAGTCGTTCGGCCGCCACATCCCCGAAGCCCGATGACCCTCGGGGACGTCGCGATCGCGCCGCGCCCAGGGGTGTCCCGCCGGCGCCAAAGTAGGGCCGTTCGGCCCTAGGCAGATCGCCAAATTCGGACCAATTCTCCCCGCAAGGTACCTAAAAGGGAGGACAGATGCCAGGAGCGGCATGGAGTCTCAGAAGGGGCGGCGTGGAGCGCGGGCGGGACAGCAGCGCCGCCGAGACCGGGGGCCCCGCCGTCAAGCTGTGGGACCGCAGCCTGGACAGGTACCCAAATAGGGTGGCCCGCTACTGGTACCTGGCGATCGTGGTCGTGTCGGCGATCGTGCTCTACTACGAGTTCTACGTGCCGGCCGCCGTGACCCCGTCGATCATCGCCGACTACCACATGACCTGGCCGTTCTTCGTGTACGTGATCGTGGTCGGCAACCTGATCGGGGCGTTCGCGTCGCTGATCGCTGGGCTCGCCGACCGGTGGGGGCGGGCGAACCTCGTCGCCTACGGGCTGCTCGTCACCGGCCTCATCGTCCTGGTCGGGATCCCGAACGCCCCGGACCTGTGGGTGTACGCCGTCCTCTACGGGCTGCTGGGCTTCGTCGAAGGGATCATCCTCGTGGCCACCCCGGCGCTCATCCGGGACTTCTCCCCGCAGCTCGGGCGTGCGACGGCCATGGGATTCTGGACGATCGGGCCGGTGGTGGCGAGCCTCACCGTGTCGCTCGTGGCCAGCCACACCCTCAACCACCTGCACGCGTGGCAGGACCAGTTCACGATCACCGGCATCACGGGCCTGATCGTGTGGGCGATCGCGTTCGTCGGCCTGCGGGAGCTGTCGCCGGGGCTGCGCGACCAGCTCATGGTGAGCATCCGCGACCGGGCGCTCGTCGAGGCACGCGCTTCGGGCGTCGACATCGAGGAGAGCCTGCGCCACCCGATGCGCAAGGTCCTGCACCTCGACGTGGTCGGGCCGTCCTTCGGGATCGGGCTCTTCCTCGTCGTCTACTACACGCTGATCGCCTTCCTCGTCGTCTACATGGCCACCAACTTCGGCTACACGCTGCAGCGCGCCAACGCCCTCGGCAACTGGGTGTGGGGCTTCAACGCCGGCGCCCTCGTCGTCGTCGGGCTCCTGTCCGACTGGGCCCGGGTGCGCAAGCCGTTCATGGTCCTGGGCATCGCCGGCTCTGCGGCGGCCACGTCGCTCCTCGCCGTCAACGCCATCCACCCGCACACCAGCTACTACACGTTCGTGTGGATCCTGAGCCTCCTGTCGGTGTCCCTCGGGTTCACCTTCGCCCCGTGGCTGGCGGCCTTCACCGAGACGGTCGAGGCACACAGCCCCGCCCTGGCCGCCACCGGCCTGGCGATATGGGGCTGGGTGCTGCGCCTCGTCGTCGCCGCATCGCTGTTCCTCCTCCCCTACGTCGTCACCACCATGACACCGCTCGTGGAGCACGGGACCGAGGTGGCCACGCTGTCGGCCAAGTACGCCCCGGAGATCCAGACCCTGAGTGCCATCGACGCCCAGACCCTCGGGGCGCTGAGCGCCAACCCGGCCGACGCCGCGGCCGCCGCCAAGGCCGTCGGCGAGATCGCCACCACCTTCAAGGTGAGCCCGGCGGTCGCCCTGCAGCGCCTCCAGGCCGTCGCCACGGTCCCCCCCGCCGCCCTGGTCACGCTGCGCACCTACGGGCCGAAGGTCGAGCACGCGGCGGCCGTGACACCCCACGAGTGGCAGCGCTGGTGGTGGGTGAGCGTCGGCTGTGAGATCGTGCTGCTGCCGTTCCTGCTGATCATGCGGGGCCGCTGGAGCCCGGCGAAGGCGCGGCGCGACGCCGAGGAGCACGAGAAGATGGTGCAGGAGGCTCTCGCAGCGCTGCACCGCTGACCGCACGGGCGGCGCCGCAGCGGTGACCGCCCCGGCGCGGTAGCGTCAGGGCGGTCACCATGTGCTCCGACCCGGCCCCGCAGACCCCGAGGGTCGACCCGGCTCCCGCCGGCGCCGGCGGCGCGGGGCCGGCGCTCCCCCTCGAGCCGGTGGACAGCGTGACGCTGCTCACCGTGTGCGACAACACCGTCGACATCCTCCTCACCGATCAGGGCCCCGCCCGGCGACTGTCGCTGCGCGGGTCCATGACCGGGGAAACGGCACCGCCGCTGCCGGCACGGTCTCTCCAGGAGGGCAAAGGACCGGATCTTCCGATCGCCGAGCACGGCTTCTCCATGCTGGTCGAGGTGCGCAAGGGCCCCTCGGTCCGGCGGCTGCTGTTCGACACCGGGGTCACCCCGAGGGGGTGCGTCCAGAACCTGCGCCGCCTCGGCCGCGACCCTCGGGACATCGAGGTCATCGTGTGCAGCCACGGGCACTTCGACCACACCACGGGGCTGTCCGGTCTCGCCGACTGGCTCGGGCGGCCCAACATGCCGGTCGTCATCCACCCCGAGTTCTGGACCCAACGCCGGCTCACCGCGCCCGGGCCCGAGCCCGTCGTGATGCCGACCACCAGCCGGCGCGCCCTCGAGAGCGCCGGCTTCGACATCGTCGAGGAGCGCCGGCCGTCGTTCCTCTTCGACCGCTCCGTGCTGATCACCGGCGAGGTGGACCGCACCACCGATTTCGAGCGCGGCGCGCCCAACCACCAGGCGTGGCGGTCCGACAGGTGGGAGCCCGACCCGCTGATCCTCGACGACCAGGCGCTCATCGTCCACGTCGCCGGGCGCGGGCTGGTGGTGCTCACCGGCTGCGGCCACGCCGGCGTCGTCAACATCTGCCGCTACGCCCGGCGCCTCACCGGCGTCGACCGCCTCCACGCCGTCGCCGGCGGCTTCCACCTCAACGGACCGGCCTTCGAGCCGGTCATCGCCCCCACCCTCGACGCCTTCGAGCAGCTCGCCCCCGACGTGCTCATCCCGGCTCACTGCACCGGCTGGAAGGCGACCCACGCCATGGCCGGCCGCTTCCCCGAGGCGTTCGTCCAGAACAGCGTCGGCACCCGCTTCGACCTCGTGTCGGCCCCGGCTCCGTAGCGGGCGCGGCCCGGCGGCGGACCCGCGCGGGAACGAGCGCGGGCGCCCAGATCCGTCGGACCCGGTGGGCGGCGCCGACGCCCGCAACGCCGAGGAGAGTGAGCCCGAAGTCGTCGAGGAACCCGCCGAAGGCCCGCATGCTCCGGGAAGCGCCGGCGGGCCAGACCCGGGGCAGCAGGGCCGAGGAGTCCCCGCGGAGGAGGCTGAGGTCGAGGCCGCGGGTCAGGTTGGGCATGAGGTCCCACAGTCCGTGCAGGGCGGCGACGCCGGCGACGCACACCCCGAGGAGGGGCGTCACCCGGAAGCGCCCGCCGCGCGACACGTAGAAGAGCACGCCACCGGTGATCGCCGTCCAGAGGCCGTGGGTGACAGGGGTGATCACCGCACGCACCAGCACGGTGCCTTCCAGCGCGGCCCACGAGGTGCCGCCGTGGGAGTTGAGGGCGCTCAGCGCGTAGCCGGAGCTCTCGAAGGCCGCGAACCCGAAGCCGACCGCGGCGCCGAGCACGAAGCCCGCCTGGGGGGTCTTGGAGAGGAGGCGACGTGTCATCCACGCCAGGATCACCAGCTTCGACAGCTCCTCGATGACTCCGACCCCCGAAGCGAACCCGAGCGGTCCGGCCGACGCGAGCGGCGTCTCGATCATCGCGGAACTGAGGAACCCGAGGACGCCGCCGCCGATGAACAGCCGCGCGAGCAGCCCGCTGGTCACGCCCTCGGGGCGGTCCCGCTCCTCGACCCGGATGACCCAGGCGACCGGCACCAGGAAGCAGCCCAGCACGTCGACGGTCGGCACCACGTACGCGTCGCCCGTGACCGTCAGCGCGAGCACGGAGACGCCCCACAGGACGGCGCCGGCGATCAGGAACCGGAACCACCGGCGCACGCGCACCGGGGCGCGCCGCGTCCGCCGCACGAGCGGCGGGGCGAGGTCGGTCGGCTGGTCAACGACGGTCATCGGGTACTCCGGACGGGGGTCACCACACGAGGTGCGGCCAGGGACGATGCGTGTCCGCTGCCTCCTTCGGACCGTCGCTCCGCTTCCTCTTCGTGGTTGTCTTCCCTTCCACCGTACGGTTTCTCCGCGACCTTGGTTTCCTCCGCTAAATGTTTCCGCAGAGGGAGGCCTGAGCATCAGGGCCGAACGTCGTTCAGTGGGGGGCCTCTGGGCCATTTGACGGATCGGAGTGACACATGCCACACCCGCCCCGCTCCGACCGTGGCCCCGGTCACGGTTCCGCCGTGGAATGGGAAGCGGGACGACCGTGTTGAACCATATGGCTGAAAGGCTTCGGAAGGAGGTGAGGCCACCGGTGACCCTAGGTGCGCCTCCGGGATTGACCCTGCGCTCGTAAGTTCGACGTTTCGCCGGACGGCTCGGCAACAACAGTGGAGTGACCGGTTCGATCCATCGGATCTCCGGCCTCAGGGCAAGAACCCGAGTGGGCTCGACCGAGTTGCAGGCGAGTGGGCGGAGCGTCCCGGAGGCAATCGAACAGGGGCGTCCGCCGTCGGGGGCCCTCGGCGGCGGACGTTTCGCGTTGAAGGGTCGTGGCCGTTACATGAGCTCCCAGCAGCACCGCCGCCACCAGAGGAGGGGATCCGTGCCCCTCGGCCGGATCGCGGGCATCCCCCTGTCGCTGCACTGGAGCTTCCTCATCCTCGTGGCGTTGATCGCGCTCTACGGCGCGCAGGCGGGATCGGGCGGCGTGGTTTCCGCGCTGTTCTGGCTGGTCGTGATCTTCGCTTCGGTGGTCGTCCACGAGCTCGCCCACAGCCTTCTCGCCCGGGTCAAGGGCGCGGAGGTGCACGCCATCGTCCTGCTGCCGATCGGGGGGGTCTCCCAGATCGAACGGATGCCCGAGGCGTGGTCCGACGAGCTCGCGATCGCCGCCGTCGGCCCGCTGACGAGCGTGGGGCTCGGCGTCCTCGCGGCCGTCGCCACGCTGGCGAGCGGCGGGCACCTCTTCCCGTTCAACCTCTACGGGGGGTCGTTCCTGGCCCGGGTGGCGTGGCTCAACCTCGTCCTCGGCGCGTTCAACCTCCTGCCGGCGTTCCCCCTCGACGGCGGCCGGGTACTCCGCGCGACCCTGGAGCGCCGGCGGAGCCTCGAGTCCGCCACGCACATCGCCGCGACCGTCGGCAGGGTGCTGGGTGCCGCCATGATCGCCGTCGGGGTCGTGTGGGACCTGTGGCTCCTCGTCATCGGGGCCTTCGTCTACTTCGGGGCCACCCAGGAGGAGCGCTCCACCGCCGTGCACAGCCGGCTGCGCGGCGTGCAGGTCGGCCAGTTCATGCGGAGCCCGGTGAGGACCCTCGACGCCCGCGAGCCCCTCCATACGGTGGGCGGCTGGTGGGGCGTACCGCAGGTGGTGACGGTCGACGGCCGGTACTTCGGCATGGTGGACGCCGCCACCCTGCGGCGGGCGGCCTCCGACCCGGAGAGCGCCACCAGGACCGTCGGCGACGTGACCGACGTCGACGCCCCCACGCTCGCGGTGCACGACGACCTGGGCCGCAGCGCCCTCGACCGGCTGATGGGGTCCGGCTACGAGGCGCTCGCCGTCGTCGACGCCGGGGCGGTGGTCGGCGTCATCCTGCGAGACGACATAGCCGCCTGGTTCGGCGCCGGCGCCCGGGCCTGAGCGGGCGCTACCGAGCCGCGCCGGCGGAGCCCGCCGCCACCGCCGGCCCCGACCCGACCGAAAACCGCCGCGAAACTGCACTTTCGGACGTCCTTGGGACTTTCTCCCCTTCCGCGCGGGGGCGGCGGGGCGGCACCGTGGTAGCGGTTCCCCGAGCGAGAGGAGGTTGAGGTGTTCCAGGTCCGTATCCACGGACGCGGCGGCCAGGGGGTCGTCACCGCGGCGGAGACGCTGTCGGTCGCGGCGTTCCTCGACGGCCGGCACGCCCAGGCCTTCCCCAGCTTCGGGTCCGAGCGCATGGGGGCACCCGTGGTGGCGTTCTGCCGCATCGACGACCGGCCCATCCGCAGCCACGACCCGATCGCAGAACCCGACGCCCTCATCATCTTGGACCCGACCCTCGTGCATCAGGTGAACCTCTTCTCCGGGCTGCAGCCCGACGGCTACATCGTGGTCAACACCGAGCGCACCTTCGAGGATCTCGGCATCGGCGGGGTCGCCGCCCGCATGCGCCGGGAGCGGCTTCTCACGCTCCCGGCGACCGAGGTGGCCCAGCGTGTCATCGGCCGCCCCGTGCCCAACACCGTGCTGCTCGGCGCGCTGGCGGAGCTGACCGGGATCGTGCCCCTCGGCGCCGTCGTCGCCGCCGTCCACCGGCGGTTCCCCGGCGCTCTCGGCGACGCCAACGAGGCCGCCGCGACCGAGGCGGCCGGATACGCACGCGCTGCGCGGGAGGCGTTGACCGATGCGTGAGCAGATCGAGGGCTCGCAGGCCGTCGCCCGGGCCGTGGCGCTGTGCCGCCCGCAGGTCGTCTGCGCCTACCCGATAACCCCCCAGACGCACATCGTCGAGGCTCTCGGCGCGAGGGTCAAGGAGGGCTCGCTCGCCCCCTGCCAGTTCATCAACGTCGAGTCCGAGTTCGCGGCGATGTCCGTCTCCATCGGCGCGTCGGCGGGGGGCAGCCGCGCCTACACCGCCACCGCCAGCCAGGGGCTGCTGTTCATGGCCGAGGCCGTGTACAACGCCTCGGGCCTCGGCCTGCCCATCGTGATGACCGTCGCGAACAGGGCGATCGGCGCACCCATCAACATCTGGAACGACCACAGCGACTCCATGGCCCTCCGCGACGCCGGCTGGGTGCAGCTCTTCGCTGCGGACAACCAGTCGGCGGTGGACCTGCACATCCAGGCCTTCCGCCTCGCCGAGGAGCTGTCGGTACCGGTCATGGTCTGCGTCGACGGCTTCTCCCTCACGCACGCGGTGGAGGGGATCGACGTCCCCGACCAGGAGTCGGTCGACTCTTTTCTGCCCCCCTTCGTCCCCCGCCAGCGGCTCGATCCCGACGAGCCCGTCACCATCGGCGCGATGGTCGGGCCCGAGGCGTTCACCGAGGTGCGCTACCTCGCCCACGCCCGGATGCGCCGCGCCCTCGACCTCATGCCCGTGATCGCCGCGGAGTTCGCCGCCGCCGTCGGGCGGGGAGGAGGCGGGCTCGTCGAGCCGTACCGCCTCGAGGGGGCCGACCTCGTGGTGGTCGCCCAGGGATCGGTGATCGGCACCCTCTGCGACGCCATCGACGAGCTGCGCGACGAGGGGATCTCCGTCGGCGCCCTCGCCGTCACCGTGTACCGTCCGTTTCCCGTCGACGCCGTGAGGGCCGCGCTGGCCGGCGCCCGCAGGGTCGTCGTCATCGACCGGGCGCTCGCCACCGGCGAGGGCGGTTTCCTCGCCGCGGACGTCCGCCGGGCGGCGCCGGCGGGGACGCCGCTGCACGGCGTCATCGCCGGACTGGGCGGCCGGCCCGTCACGCGCGCGTCGCTGCGGCGATGCCTCGAGGAGGCGTCGCGCGGGCTTCTCGGAGAGCTCGCGTGGCTGGACCTCGACACCACCCTGATCGAGAAGGAGCTGGCGGGCCTGCCGGGCGGCACCGACGTCCACGCCGGACCGCACGCGGGCTGAGAAAGGACGCCCCTCCATGCCCACCGCCCCCGTCAAGTTCTACCAGGTCGGCAGCTTCGCGGCCGGGAACCGCCTGATCGACCCCTCCCTGCGCACGGTGCAGTCGGAGCTGACCCGCAGCAACTCCCTGACCTCCGGGCACCGGGCCTGCCAGGGATGCGGGGAGGCGCTCGGCGCCCGCTACGTGCTCGACGCCGCCATGCGTGCGTCCGGCGGGCGCCTCGTGGTGGTCAACGCCACCGGCTGCCTCGAAGTGTTCTCCACCCCCTACCCGGAGACCTCCTGGCAGGTGGCGTGGCTGCACTCCCTCTTCGGCAACGCTCCCGCCGCCGCGAGCGGCGTCGCCGCCGCCCTGCGGTCGCAGGGCCGCACCGACATCCGGGTCCTGGCGCAAGGCGGCGACGGCGGCACCGTCGACATCGGCCTCGGCGCCCTGTCGGGCATGTTCGAGCGCAACGACGACGTCCTCTACGTCTGCTACGACAACGAGGCCTACATGAACACCGGGGTGCAGCGCTCCGGGGCGACGCCGCCGGCGGCGCGGACCGCCACCACCGAGACGGTCGGCCCCGAGCCGGGCAACGTCTTCGGCCAGGGGAAGAACCTGCCCCGCATCGCCATGGCCCACGGCATCCCCTACGTGGCCACGGCGACCGTCTCGGAGGTGCACGACCTCGAGAACAAGGTCGAGACCGCCATGGGCATCCACGGCGCCCGCTACCTGCACGTCCTGGTCCCCTGCCCGCTCGGGTGGGCGGCGCCGACGAACCAGACGGTGCACCTGGCGCGCCTCGCGAAGGAGACCGGCATCTTCCCGGTCCTCGAGGCTCGGGACGGCGAGGTGACGGCCGTGTCGGCGATCCGCCATCAGGTGCCCGTCGAGGAGTACCTGAAGCTGCAGGGGCGCTACCGCCACCTCTTCCGGCCCGAGCCGCGCACCGAGGTCATAGCCCGGATCCAGGCGGCGGCCGACGCCAACATCGCCCGCTACGGGCTGGTGAGCGACGACGCAACCGAACCCCCCGCGGGAGGAGCCCCGTGAACATCCCGTTCGCCATCACCCTCGACGTCGGCAGCAGCCTGGCAAACAAGACCGGCAACTGGCGCGTCGAACGCCCCGTGTACGTCGACCGGCTGCCGGCCTGCAACCAGGCCTGCCCCGCCGGCGAGAACGTGCAGGGGTGGCTGTATCGCGCCGAGGAGGGCGACTACGAGGGGGCCTGGCGGGTCCTGGTCGAGGAGAACCCCATGCCGGCGATCATGGGGCGGGTCTGCTACAAGGTCTGCGAGACCTCCTGCAACCGCGCGCAGCTCGACGAGGCGGTGGGGATCAACGCGGTGGAGCGTTTCCTCGGGGACGAGGCGCTGCGGCGCGGGTGGCCCTTCGCGCCGCCGGCGAAGGAGTCGGGCAAGCGGGTCCTCGTCGTCGGGGCCGGGCCGTGCGGGCTGTCGGCCGCCTACCACCTGCGCCGCCTCGGCCACACCGTCACGATCGTCGACTCCGAGCGCGACGCCGGCGGCATGATGCGTAGCGGGATCCCCGTCTACCGCCTGCCGCGGGACGTCCTCACCGCCGAGATCGACCGGATCCTCGATCTCGGCATCGAGCTGCAGCTCGGGACGCGGGTGTCCAACGTGGAGAAGGCCCGCGCCGAGGGAGGCTTCGACGCGGCGCTCGTCGCGGTGGGCGCCCAGCTGAGCCAGCGCGCGGAGATCCCCGCCGGCGACTCGGCGCGCATCCTCGACGCCCTGCGCCTGCTGCGCAGCGTGGAGGACGCCGAGCCGTTGCGGCTCGGCCGGAGGGTGGCCGTCTACGGCGGCGGGAACACGGCCCTCGACGCGGCGCGCACCGCCCGGCGACTCGGCGCCACCGACGCCGTGGTCGTCTACCGGCGCACGCGGGAGAGGATGCCCGCCCACGACGTCGAGCTCGAGGAGGCGCTGGCCGAGGGCGTCCAGGTGCGGTGGCTGTCCACGGTCAGCCGGGCCGACGCCGGCACCCTCGTGCTCGAGAAGATGCGCCTCGACGAGACCGGTTTCCCCCAGCCGACCGGCGAGTACGAGGAGCTCGACGCCGACAGCCTCGTCCTGGCGCTCGGCCAGAACACCGACCTTTCCCTCCTCGAGGACGTCGCCGGCATCACCGTCGACGACGGCGTGGTGCAGGTCGGCCCCGATTTGATGACCGGGCATCCGGGGATCTTCGCGGGCGGCGACGTCGTCCCCGGCGAGCGCACGGTGACGACCGCCGTGGGCCACGGGAAGAAGGCGGCCCGGCGGATCGACGGGTGGCTGCGCGGCGAGGAGTGGCGGCCGGCGCCCAAGCACGAGCTCGCGTCGTTCGACCTGCTCAACACCTGGTACTACTCCGACGCCCCGAGGACGGTCCGCCCCCAGCTCGAGCCGGCCCGCCGGCGGACCACCTTCGACGAGGTGGTCGGCGGCCTCGACGAGACCAACGCCCTGTTCGAGGCGCGCCGTTGCCTGTCGTGCGGCAACTGCCTCGAATGCGACAACTGCTACGGCGTCTGCCCCGACAACGCCGTGGTCAAGCTGGGGCCCGGCAAGCGCTACCAGATCGACTACGACTACTGCAAGGGCTGCGGCATGTGCGTGGCGGAGTGCCCCTGCGGGGCCATCACGATGGTGCCGGAGTCGATCTGAGCCAACCCGGCCGTGACGGCCGGGGTCAGCCGACCCGGCCGAAGTCGTCCTCGAGGCGGACGATGTCGTCCTCCCCGAAGTACTCCCCGTGCTGCACCTCGATGAAGACGAGGGGCACGTCGCCGGTGTTCTCGATCCGGTGCGCGGCGCCGGTGGGGACGTCGACGGCGCTGCCGGGGGCGACGGGAAGTCTCTGGCCCTCCAGCACCACCGTTCCGGTGCCGTGGACGACGAACCAGTGCTCCGCCCGCCGGGCGTGGCGCTGGTAGCTGAGCCGCCGGCCCGGCCGGACCACGATCCGTTTCACCTTGTGGCCCTCGCTGTCGTCGAGAACGGTGTAGGAACCCCAAGGTCGCTCGTCATGCTCGCCTACGGCCATGACATGATCATGCCCAACGGCGACGGTCCCGACCACCCCAGGGCGCGCCGGGCCCCGCTCCCGGGCGCCGGCCGGGCGCCTCACGCGCCGGCCGGGCGCCTCACGGCCGCCCGAGCCGGGCGGCGGGCCCGGCACGCGGGCCGAGCGCTCCGGATGCGGCTACGGTGCCGGCCGTGGACGACGAGGAGGCCATGCGCCAGGCGCTCGAGGAGGCGCGCCGCGCCGGGGACGCGGGCGAGGTACCGGTAGGGGCCGTGGTCGTCTCGGCCGGGGTCGTCGTGGGCTCCGCCGGCAACCGGCGGGAATCGGCGGGGGACCCCACCGCCCACGCCGAGATCCTGGCCCTGCGCCAGGCGGCGGCCGCCCTGGGGTCGTGGCGGCTCGGCGACGCCACGCTCTACGTGACCCTCGAGCCCTGCCCGATGTGCGCCGGGGCCCTGGTCGCGGCCCGGGTGGGCAGGCTGGTCTTCGCGGCGTTCGACCCGAAGGCGGGGGCGTGCGGCTCCCTCTACAACCTGTGCGCCGACCCCCGCCTCAACCACGAGCTTCCCGTCACCGCCGGCGTCCTCGACCACGACAGCTCGCGCCTGCTTCGCGACTGGTTCGCCGGCAGGAGGGAGTAGCCGCGCCGCGGCGGTAGGACGGGCCGCCCCGGTAGCCTGTCTCGCCTATGGTCAGCGACCCTGTTATCAGCGACGATCTCCTCACCCGAGGCTTCATCGGCGTGGTCGGTCTGCGCTTCGAGACCATCGAGCGCGACAGGGTCGTCGGCACCCTGGACGTCACCCCGAAGCTGCTGCAGCCGCACGGCATCGTGCACGGGGGGGTGTGGTGCACGGTGGTGGAGGCGCTCGCCAGCGTCGGCGCCGCCGTCTGGCTCGGCGAGGCGGGCAGGGTGGTGGGCACATCCAACTCGACCGACTTCCTGCGTCCGATCACCACGGGTTCGGTGACCGCGGAGGCGACACCCGTCCACAGGGGCCACACCCAGCAGCTGTGGCTGGTGGAGATCCGCGACGAGCGCAGGCGGCTGGTCGCCCGCGGGCAGGTGCGCCTACAGAACCTGCGGAAGGCCCCGCGGGTCCTGTAGGCCGCGCCCGGCGTGCCGCCGTTCGTGGTCGAGCAGCCACGCCTTGACGGAGGTCCCCCACCCGTAGCCGCCCAGGGTGCCGTCGAAGCCGATCACCCTGTGGCAGGGGACGACGATCGACACGGGGTTATGCGAGTTGGCCGAGCCGACGGCGCGTGCCGCCCCCGGCGAGCCGATCTCTTCGGCGATCTCGCCGTAGCTGGCCGTCTCCCCGTACGGGACGGTGAGCAGCGCCCCCCACACCCTGCGCTGGAAGGCGGTCCCCTCCAGGTCGAGATCGACGTCGAAGCTCCTCCGGGTCCCCGAGAAGTACTCGTCGAGCTGGCGCCGGGCGCCGCCGAGCTCGTCGTCGTCGCGAACCCAGCCCGGTTCCGGGCGCGGGCCCCGCTCGTGACCGGCGAGGAAGATCCCGGTGAGCACCCCCCGCCGGCCGCGCAGCATCCATTCGCCCACCGGGGAGGGCACCAGGCTGTACACCGTCGTCGAGGAGGGGCCGACGGGCGGCCGTCGCCGGCGGCGCGGGGAGAGGCCGGCGGGGGCGGCGTGCGCGGCGGGGGCGGCGGTGCGAGCGGTGACCCCGGCTCGGGGGCCGGCTAGCGGGGTGGTGTCCTGCATGCTCCCAGCGTGCCGCAGGCCGCAGGAGAGCGCCGGTCACATCCGGACGGGCCCGCCGCCCGGACGTGTCCGGATCCGTCCGGCAGCCGCCGGCGCGAGCCGGTATACAGGACCCGTGGAAGCCTTCCAGGCGGTGGTCACCACCGGCATCTACTGCCGGCCCGAGTGCGCCGGGCGCCCCCTCGCCGGCAACGTCCGGCTCTTCAGCCTCGCCGCCGCAGCCGAGGCGTCGGGCTATCGGGCCTGCCTGCGCTGCCGCCCCTACAGGGCGGCGCAGCCCTTCGAGTGGGCAGGCCCGGAGCTGGTGTGCCGGGCGGTCCAGCTGATCGTCGACGGCGCGCTCGACGACGGCACCGAGGCGGACCTCGGCGCCCGCCTCGGGGTGTCGGCCCGCCACCTGCGGCGCCTCTTCGGCGTCCACCTGGGCGTGACCCCCGACGTGCTGGCCAGGTCGCGGCGCGCCCACTTCGCCCGGCGCCTGCTCGACGACACGGACCTGCAGGTCACCGACGTCGCGTACGCGGCCGGCTTCGGTAGCGTCCGCCAGCTCAACCGGGCGTGCCGCGACATCTTCCAGGCCCCGCCCACAGAGCTGAGGGCTCGCCGCCGGCGGACCGACCGGCTCGTCGCGGACGGCGGGCTGGTCCTGCGGCTCCCCTTCGGCGGCCCCCTCGACTGGAGCGCGATGCTCCGCTACTTCGCCGACCGCGCGATCCCCGGGGTGGAGGCCGTGGCCGGCGACACCTACCGCCGCACGATCGTCGTCGACGGCGACCCGGGCGTCCTCGAGATCGGCCCGGGGGGAGCCGACCACCTGCTGCTGCGCGCCCACCTTCCGCACTGGGAGGGTCTCATCCACATCGTCGAGCGGGCCCGGCGCATCTTCTCCCTCGACGCGCCGGTGGAGCAGGCGGCCCGGCACCTGTCGCAGGACCCGGCGCTCGCGACGCTGATGCAGTCCCGGCCGGGCTTGCGGGTCCCCGGCGCGTGGGATCCCTTCGAGACGGGGGTGCGGGCCATCCTCGGCCAGCAGGTGAGCGTCGCCGGGGCCACGACCCTCACGGGGCGGCTGGTGGAGCGCCTGGGCGCCCGCGTGCCGGGTCTCGACGCCTTCGGCCTCGGCCACACGTTCCCGCCGCCGGCGACGATCGCGAAGGCCGACCTGTCCGGCCTCGGCGCGACCGGCGCCCGGATCGCCGCCGTGCAGGCCTTCGCCCGGGCGGTCGACGCCGGCGACGTGCTGCTCGACCGCAGCGTCCCGCTCGGGCAGCTGGTGCGGTCCTTGACGAGCCTGCGGGGGATCGGCCCGTGGACCGCCCAGTACATCGCCCTGCGCCTCGGCGAGCATGACGCCTTTCCGGCCGGCGATCTCGGCCTGCGCCGCGCGGTCGCCGCGCTCTACCCGCCCCCGCCGGCGCCCGTCGACGTCGTCGCGGAACGCTGGGCGCCGTGGCGCGCCACGGCGGCCGCGCAGCTGTGGCTCGGAGGCGGCGCCCGCGGCGCTGCCGGCGACGGGCGGCCGTGCTGACCGGGGCCGGCCGCCGGCGCCGCCAACAGGAGGGCCGCGTGCCGGAATCCGCTGTGCGCGCCGGGTCGGACGTCTACACCCACGGCCACGAGGACGCGGTCCTGCGGTCGCATCGCTGGCGCACGGCGGAGAACTCCGCCGCCTACCTGCTCCCCCACATCCGACCGGGAGATCGCCTGCTCGACGTCGGCTGCGGCCCGGGGACGCTCACCGCGGACCTGGCACGCCGGGTCGCCCCTGCAGAGGTCGTGGCGATCGACGTCGCCGGGCAGGTCGTCGCCGAGGCCGCCTCCCACGCGGCGCGAAGCGGGGTCACCAACGTCTCGTTCCGCGCCGGCGACTTCCGGGACGCCGGCCTGGAGGGCCACGGTTTCGACGTCGTGCACGCCCACCAGGTCCTCCAGCACCTGCGCGACCCCGTGGGCGCGCTGGCAGCGATGGCCGAACTGGCGCGTCCCGGTGGTCTGGTGGCCGCCCGGGACGCCGACTACCCGGGCTTCGTCTGGGATCCCGCTGATCCTGCGCTCGACCGCTGGCGTGAGATCTACCTGGCGGTCGCCCACCACAACGGTGCGGCTCCGGACGCGGGGCGCCGGCTGCTCGCCTGGGCGCGTGCCGCCGGGCTGAGCGACACGGCGTACACGTCCTCCACGTGGACCTTCTCCACTGCGGCGGAGCGGGGGTGGTGGGCGCAGCTGTGGGCGGAACGCTGCACGTCGTCGGGGTTCGCCCGCCAGGCGGTCGACTACGGCATCGCCACCGAGCCCGAGATGGCGTCGCTCGCCGAGGGGTGGAAGGCCTGGTCCGCCCGCGCCGGCGGCGTCTTCGTCGTCCTCCACGGCGAGATCCTGAGCCGGGTCCCCGCCGAGCCCCGAGGAGGCCCGCGGCGGCCGTGATCGGTTCGCCGGCCTCAGTCCTGCTGCTTGTCGCAGTCGTCGGGGCGGAACAGCCCGAGGATGGCGTAGAAGGCGAGGCCGGCGGCGATCCAGCCGCCCAGGGCGGCCGCGAGCACGAGCGCAGGGTTGTGGCGCGTGAACATGGATTCGCCGACGGTGGCGAAGACGACCAGGGCCAGGCTGCCCACGACGGCGCCGATGGCGTCGCGGTCGGCCTTGCGGGTGCCCTCTTTGTGCTCGACGATGGTGAGGCTGGCGGGGAGTATGGCCGGCGCGGCGAGGAAGACTCCCCCCAGGCGGGCCCCTACCGCCCCGGAGATGATCGCGGCGACGATCGAGACGAACGCGCCCAGGGCGAAGCGGGTGGCCAGCTCCCTGACGTGCACCCCGCGGATGTCACCGAGGTGGACCGAGGGCACGACGTCACGCGCCTGCGTGCTGCGACGTCGCTCAGCGGCCACCGATGAACTCCGACCAGTAGAGGCCGAGGGCTATCGCCGACCAGCCCGCCATGGCGGCCAGCGAACCCCAGAACGCCTTGAGGCGGGGAATCGCACCGACCGCTATCACGCAGCAGCCGGCCAGGCCGATCGCTCCGACGACCATGCCGACGGATCCCTGGCGGGCCTCGGCGGCGCCCTCGTGGACGACCGTGATGGCCAGGCCGGCGATCGCGACCGACGGCGCGGCGGAGAACAACCCGGAGAAGGCTTTGGGCTTGACGACCTCGCTTACGAGGGCGAACAGCGCCACCAGCGAACCTCCGGCAAGGGCGCGCAAGGCCAGGATGCCCACATCTGTCATGAGTTCTCCCTTCGTGCAGGCTCAGGAATCTGTCTTGATCCCCCGGTCGCCGGCGATCAGCGACTGTCCCTTCGGCGTGGCGACCTGCAGGAGCCGGCGACGGACGGCTTCCCGTGCCCGCTCAAGGTAGCTGGTGTCGCGGTAGAGATGGAAGTACCCGTTGGCCGCCAGCAAGGCCGCCTCGAGTTCGAGCACCAGCTGCTCCGGGTCGACGTTGCGGCGGAGCTGTCGTCGCTCGATCGCCTCCCGGGCCGACCGGCGGAGGGAGCCGAGCCACTGGGTGCGGTCTTCGACGACCCGTTCCCGGACGCTGCGGTCGGGCGGCTGTCGTATTCCGCCACAGCCGATGCGAAGAAACAGCCGCCCGGGAAGACTCCTCGCCCCACGTAGGACACGAACGCTTCGCACAGGGCATGCAACCGGGGCAGCCCCAACGGGATTCCCGGGCGCCCGAGCCCGGCCGCGGCAGTCGGCGCACCGGCTACCCGAGCACGTACCTCCCCGGCGCGTCCTCGATCGCCGGGTAGCGCTCGGAACCGATCGGCGGAGGGGGCACCCTCCGGCCCGAGCGGGACGACGCCCACTTCTCCCAGTCCTCCCACCAGGAGCCCTCGTGGCGGGTTGCGCCGTCCCGCCACTCCTCGGCCGACCCCGTCGCGGGCCCGTCCGTGAGGAACCACGACTTCGGGCCGGGGGGGTTGACGACCCCGGCGATGTGCCCGCCGTTGCTGAGCACGAAGCGGACGCCGTCGCCGGTGAGCCCCGTCGTCTTGAACGCCGAGTGCCAGGGCACGATGTGGTCGTTGATCGCCGACACCGCGTACACCTCGCTCTTGACCGAGTGGAGGTCGATCCGCTCCCCGGCTATGGTCATCTCGCCGCGGGCCAGCTGGTTCTCGATGTAGCAGGAGCGGAGATAGAACGAGTGCATGGCCGCGGGCATCCGTGTGCTGTCGCCGTTCCAGGCCAGGATGTCGAACGCCGGGGGAGAGTCGCCCATCAACCAGTTCGAGACCACGTAGTTGAAGATCAGCTCGTTGGGGCGGAGCAGATCGAAGGTCTGCGACATGGAAGAGGACGGGAGATAGCCCGCTTTCGCCATGGTCTGCTCCAAGCGGGCGACCGAAGCCTCGTCGGTGAACGAACCCAGCGCTCCGGGCTCGGAGTAGTCGAGCAACGTGTTGAGCAACGTCAGCGTCCCGAGCCGGTTGTCCCCGACTGCAGCCAGGTACCCGGCGGTGATGGCTGTCAGAGCCCCGCCGAGGCACAGCCCGACGACGTCGATCGTCTCGCTGCCGGTGATCTCGGTGATGACATCGAGCGCCGTGCGGGGCCCCTCGATCAGGTAGTCATCCATGGTGACCGATGCCATGGACGCGTCGGGGTTGCGGTAGCTGATGGCGAAGGTCGTATGCCCGTGGCTGATCGCCCACTCGATGAAGCTCCGGCCGGGGGCCAGGTCCATGATGTAGTACTTGTTGATCCACGGCGGACTGGCCAGGAGCGGGTGCTCGTACACCTTGCCGGCGTGGGGCTGGTACTGGATCAGCTCCATCAGATCGTTTCGGAACACGACCTTTCCCGGCGTGGCCGCCAGGTTGACGCCGATCTTGAAGCCGCTGGTGTCGACCTGCCGGGGCCGACCGCCGTTGTGGAGGAGGTCTCCTGCGAAGTTGCGGGCGCCCGCCACGAGGCTCGCGCCGGCTGTGTCGAACGCCCGCTTCAGCGCGGCGGGGTTCGTCGGGAGGAAGTTGGTGGGAGCCAGCGCTGCGGTGAGCAGCTCCGTGTAGATCTCCGCCTTCATCCGGGATGGGACATCCTGCTTCGGTACGTGGACGAGCTCGTCGAGCAGGCGGGCGGCCGCCAGGTAGGACTGGAGGACGAAGAAGTACCACGGGTTGGCACTCCAGGCCAGGTCCTTGAACCGCCCGTCTTTCGTCTCCGGAGCCAGCGGGCCCTCCGCGGTGCCCCCGGCCATCCGGGCGATGGCCGCCCCCCACGCCCGCCCCAGGGTCGTGGCGTAACGGCCGAGCGCCGCGCCGGCCGGAAGCGGCCTTCTCATGCTTCCCGACAGGGCCGAAGCGAACGCCCGGGCGAGGCCGACGGGGTCGACCTCGACCAGCTGGCGCACCTCCGGGCCGAGGGCTCCAGCAGCGGTTTCAGCGGTCTCCTTGCTCATGCGAATCAGTCTCCGATCTGGCAAACGGGTTCGACGGCCCCTTGCCCCCAAGGGTCAAACACCACTGGTTGCGTCTTCAGGTTTTGTCGTGCTCGCTCCGGGGGCGAACGTGATCTTCTCGGCCGTGCGAGCGCGTCACGCCGCCCGCTGCGGAGCCACGCGACCGCACCGTCAGAGCCCATGATCGCAGCCCGGCAGCTGTCGCGTACCCGGGGGCTGACGACGTCCGCCCGGACGGCAGTGACAAGCCGGTCCGCCCGTCCTGCCGCCCCCGACCGCTCGAGGGCCGACCCTCGCCCGCCAAACGTCCTCGCTTGCCGCCCGATGCGGCGGCGAGCCTGTTGGGGCCCCACCGAGGACATCGCCATTTCTTACCACGTTGGCACCTGGTCCCCCGTGTGCACCCCTTCGGCCTGCGGTCACCCCCTCGGGGGATCCGCGAGGCCGGCCCAGGGCCAGCCCGCACAGATGCTGCCCAACCGCTATGACCGGCCATCCAGAACAGGCCCGGAGAGCCCACCTGGGCTCTCCGGGCCTGTGTCTACCCCGGGTGACCGGCGGGGCCGGGGTCGGTGGCTGCGAACCGCGCCCGGCCTTCCCGCCTGGGGAACCCGCCTAGCTGTCGGAGATGGTGCTCTTGACGGCCGACGCGGCTGCACCAGCAGCGCGAAGGACATTGTCCGCCAGCTCGCGCTGAAGCTCGAGAGCGTCCTTGGCGACGGCGAAGCCTGCTGCAACGCTCTCGCGGACGGTGTCTGCCCACTCCGAGACCGACGTCGTACCCAGCCCGCTGAGGACGCTCTCGCCGACCGTCCAGAACGCTTTGCCGGCCAGCTCCTGGTTCTTCTTCACCGAGGCCAACGTGGCTTCGACCAGGGTGTCACCGAACGCAAGGGCCTGCTCGGAGGGGGACTTGGTGGCGGACGTCCCGGCCGAAGACTTGGATGTGGTAGCGGTAGGCATTGTTCCTCCTGTACGTGATCAGTTAACATTATAGAGCAAACTGCAAACTAAATCAAGCATCCCCACCCTTCTTTCCCCTCGGGCCGCAGGGACCGCTGTCGGGTCCGTCCGGCGATACCGTGTCCCCGATGAAGTTCGACGCTCAGCTCAAGGCGCTCGGGTCCTTCATTCGCTCCCAGCGGGAGATCGAGCGGCTGTCGCTGCGCCAGATGGCCGAGCTTGCCGATGTGTCGAATGCCTATCTGAGCCAGATCGAAAGGGGCCTTCATCAGCCCTCGGTGCACGTGCTGCGCTCGATCGCCCAGGCGCTCAATCTCTCCGCGGAGACGCTGCTCGCCCAGGCGGGGCTCATCGACACGGTCGAGGCGGACGGTCACGACACCGAGGACGCCATCCGCGCCGATACCCATCTCACCGACGAGCAGAGGCAGGCTCTGCTCGCGGTATACCGCAGCTACCGCGCGGCCAACGGGGCCTGAGAAGCACGCCGCGGTCGCCGCGGCGCCTGGGCCGGGGGCGTGCCGTGCGTTTCAGCCCGGGGACCCGGTCGCCGCTTCGGCTCGGATGAACCTCGCGAGCATGGCCTGCAGGATGTCGAAGTCGGCATCGAGCTGGCGCCGGGAGTGCTCCCGGAAACGCCCGGCCGCCTCGCTCACGGCGAATCCGAGGACGGCGGTGCTGACCAGGCGTTCGACCAGGGGGACCCGGCCTTCGGGGACCCCGGCCTCGCGGAGCGCCGCGTAGACGGCGTCGCGGGTCCGGCGCGCGTCGGGAGTGGTCGCCGGCCTTTGGAGCAGGAGCGGGAAGACGCTCGGGTGCCGGCGGGCCGAGGCCCGGATGTTCGCGGCGAGCACGCCGAGGCACTCGGACCACGGGAGCCCGGCGGGCGGCGGGGCGAACTCGGTGAGCAGCAGCTCCACCAGCCCGTCGAGCAGGTCGGCTCTGCCCGCCACGTGCCGGTAGAGGGCCATGGGGGTGACCCCCAGGCGCTCGGCGACCGCGGCCATGGTGAGCGCTTCGAGCCCCCGCTCGTCCGCGATGGCGAGCGCCTCCGCCAGGAGCCGGCTCCGGTCGATGCGCGCTGGCCTGGCCACCCGAGTTAGTATAGCTTATATACTTATGAAGGTCCTGCTCAGCGACGGTTCGGGGCTCACGGCCCGCCAGTGCGCCACCCGCCTGGCCGCTGCCGGCCACGCCGTCGAGGTGCTGACCCCCGATCCGCTGTGCCTGTGCCGCTTCACCCGTCACGTCACCCGGCTGCACCGGGTCCCGCCGTACGGGCCCGACCCTTTCGGCTGGCTGGATGCCGCCCTGGAGGTCTACCGCTCCGGCCGCTTCGACGTCCTGTTCCCCACCCAGGAGCAGGTAGCCGTGCTCTCGCAAGCCGAGAGCCGGCTCGACGCCGCCGGGGTGGCCACCGTGGTCCCGCCGCTTTCGGCGCTGTCCGCGCTGCAGGACAAGATCTCGGCCGCAGCCACGCTGCGCCGCCTCGCAATCCCGCAGCCCGAGACGGCCACCGCGATCGAGGGGTGGGGCCGGTTCCCTGCCTTCGTCAAGGACCCGATCGGCACCGCCTCGGGCGGCGTCCGCCGCGTGACCAACCGGGCCGAGCTGGAGCGTTCATCGGCCGGCAGGACCGTGCTCGTCCAGGCCACGGTCGACGGCCCGCTGGCGATGTGCCAGTCGGTGTTCGATCGCGGCTCGCTCGTCGCCTTTCACGCCAACGAGCGCACCGGGGAGGGCGCGGGCGGAGGCGCCAGCCACAAGCGCAGCATCTCTCTGCCCGAGGTGCGCCGATGCTTCGAAATCCTCGGCCGGGACCTCGGCTGGCACGGCGCGCTGTCCGCCGACGTGATCATGGGCGACGCCGGACCGTTCTTCATCGACGTCAACCCCCGCCTGGTCGAACCCAACAACGCCTACCTGTCGGGGGTCGACCTGGTCGGCTCCCTGATGGAGCTCGCCACCGGCGGCCACCCCGCCACCCAGCCGGACGCCAGGACGGGAGTGGCGACCCACCAGCTGCTGCTCGCCGTGCTCGGGGCGGCCCAGCACGGGCGAGGCCGCCGCGGCGTCCTGGCCGAGGTCGTTCACGCCGCGTCGAGGAGCCGCGGCTACCGCCGTTCCGTGGAAGAGCTCACGCCCCTGGCCCACGACCTGCGAAGCGTCGTCCCCGTCGCGACGGCGACCGCCGCTACCGTGGTGGCTCCGGGCAGCTGGTCGTGGTTCGCCGCCGGCAGCGTCTCCAACTACGCCCTGAGCAGCCAAGGCTGGTCCGCGATCCTGCACGCGGAGCCCTCTGCCTCCTCGGGCCGGCCCGGGCCGATTCCCGGTGCGCGGCGTCAGTCTCGGCGTCAGCCGTCCTGAGCGGCGCTGCCTTGAGCGCGCCGGGCCACGCCCGTGGGCATGGGGGCCGGCGGCGGGGCGGCGACGTACCGGTTGGCGACGGCGAGCACGGGGACCTCGTTGCCGAACAGCGGGTAGGCGGCCCGGCCCGCGAGCTGGAACACGTACACGGGCACGAGCCAGGCGTCGTGGTCGGCCGGGTCGAGGGGCCATGCCCACGCCACGGCCAGGTGCACCCCGGTGAAGGTGACGACGACGGGCGCGACGCCGGCCCGGGTCGTGGCCGTCACCGCCGCGCCGCCGCCCAGCGGCGCGCCGAGCATCGGCGCCGGGCCGCTGTAGACGATCCACTGACCGCCTTCTTGGAGGCGGCGCACGCCGGCGGCGACGCCGGCCAGCGGGTAGTCGCCGACGTCGAGCGGGTCGGCCAGCCGGCCGGACGCGGAGGTGACGCTCCCCCCGGCGCCGATGGTCACCGACCACCGGCCGCCCGACACCGGCAGCCCGCCGATGCTCGGGGTGAACGAGATGTCCCACGAGGCCGTGCCCCCCGTCGAGGAGGCCGCCGCCCCGGCGAGGTCGAACCCGGCGCGGGTCAGCACGTCGCGGGCCCGCCGCTCGGCCTCCGCCCGGGTCGGCAGGCCTGCCACGGCGGTCGTGGTCGGACAGGACGGCGGGGGGCTGGCCGGCGGGAGGCTGGCCGGCGGCGGGCTGGCCGGCGGGAGGCTGGCCGGCGGCGGGCTGGCCGGCGGGAGGCTGGCCGGCGGCGCCGGGGGGCTGATCCCCGAGGTGCCGGTCGATCCCGCTGCGGCGACGGCACACCCCGACGAGACGGAGCCGCCCCCCGACGACACCAGCGTCCAGGGCAGCCCGCCGGCCCGCTGCACCCGGAGGTCCCGGCCGGCGCCCGTCACGCTCCACCCGGAGGCGTCCTCACGCACCGAAGCGCTCAGGCCCAACGCCTCGGCCAGGCGGGCGACGCGCGCCGAGGTCGTCGTCGCGCCGGCCCGGTAGACCGGCGCGCGGGTCGCCAGCGGCGGGAGCGTGCCGCCGGCCCGGTAGACGACGCTCCCCGGCGCCGGGAAGGCGATCGCCGGCATCGCGGCCCCGCCGCCGGGGCCGGCCGCCAGCGGCGGGATCGGCCCCGGCGCTCGACCCGCGGCGGAACCGCACCCAGCGACGAGCAGTCCGATCAACGCCACAGCGCCGTGCGACGCGCGACCCGCAGCCCCGTTCCCCCGCCCGGCACGCCCGCCGGCGACCCCGGCGAGGACCCGCGGACGACGATGCCGCCCCCACCGGGGGCCCGGATGACGGAGCTCGGGTGCCGACACGCCAACTTGGACGCCCGCGCGGGCCCGAACGGTTCCCGGCCGCCCCCGGATGAGACCCCGAATCGACCAGGCCGTGCGCTCACAAGGCTCGGTCCTGGACATCGCCGGTCCGGGGCATCCGCTTCGCGGCTGGTTCGGATCGGTGACGGCGTCGGGTGAGCTCGCCCCGGGCGAGGATGATGACCGTGACCGCTCCGCTGGCGCCCGCGACGCCGATCGCCGTCGATGGGCCGGTGGCCTGGGCGATGGCCCCCGCCAGGGTGAAGCCGATGCCCTGGAGGGCCATCAGCCCGGCGGTGTTGAGCGCCATGGTCCGCGCGAAGAGAGGGACCGGGGCGGCGTCTCGAACTCGGGCGTCGAGGCCCAGCCCGTAGAGGCCGCACACGCCCGAAGCGACGAGCAGCGGGATGGCGAACCGGACCGGCGGGTCGCTGAAGAACACCAGGTAGGGGGCGAAGCCCGCCGCGGCAGCCGGTGCTACCAGGCGGCGCTGGCGCGCCGGGCTGAGGCGTCGAACCCCGGCGATGTCGCCGGCGATCATCCCTGCGGGCAGAGCGGTGAGCCACCAGCCGACCAGGTTGGAGGAGGCGTGCTGGGCGGCCACATAGGCTGCCGCCACCCCCTCGGGGGCTGCGCCGAACATCGGGACGAGCCACCCGATGAGCAGGAGCCGCCGCAGCTCGGCATGGGCCAGTACGGCGCGGGCGCCGCGCCAGGAGCCCAGCGTCGCCCCACCGTGGCGGCCGCCAAGGTTGGGGTGGTCGCCAACGGCGGCCCGCACCGCGATCGAGGAGAAGGCGAAGCAGGCTGCGTTCACCACCAGCAGGCGGGAGGGACTGAGGATCACCAGAAGCCCGCCGGCGCCGGCGTTGCCGCCGAGTTGAGCCAGTTGGGCCGCGACGCGCATGAGCGACCGGGCCGGCACATAGGCGTCGTCGGGCACGGAGGAGCGTACAAGCGCCGCCCGGGACCCGCTGGACAGCGACGACAGCGTGCCGACCGCAAACAGCAGGCCGAGCAGAAGGGGGGTCGGAGTGGACGGCAATGCCATGGCGACGGCCACGAGCGCCGAGGCGGCGTCGCAGCGGCTGACCAGCCGCCGGGGACGCACGCGATCGACGACACTCGAGAGCACCGCGCCGCCTGCCAGGTACGGCAAGAACCCCAGCGAGAAGGTGACCGACGCCAGGAGCGGAGAACTGGTGCGCCGGTACACCAGCACCGTGAGCGCCACCGCGGCGACGCTCGTGCCGGCGACGGACACAAACTGGGCCGTGCACAGGGCTCGGAACTCGTGCGACTGCAACGCCTGGCGGTATCCGACGCCCGTGGATGGTGTGCTGCCCACCCGACCAACGTTGCCGAAGCCCCGAAGCAGCGGAATTGATTCGCCCTGACGCGTATCTTCGCGGAGGTGACCCGGCTGGCCATGGGCGACCCCGACGACCTGTTGGCCGTGCGGTTCGCCTGGTCACCCCTGTGGGAGACCGCGCACGCCGTCCGCACCTTCTTCGACCCGCGAGCTCGCCCCTACCACCGCGCCTGGCACCAGCTGGTCGCGGAGCGGGTAGCCGGCATCGACCTGGAGCCCCTCGCGGCCGCTCAGCCCCTGCGCGGCTACGTGCCCGACTTCCTCACCCCGCCACCGCGCTCACCCTCACCCCGGGTGCGTGACCAGCTGGCAGAGGTACGGGCCACGCCCCCCTCCCAGGTGGAGAGGGAGCTGCGCCTCTGCCGGGAGGGCCTAAAGGACCCACGCCACGCCGCCCTGCTCGACTCCTATCTCGGCGATCCACGCCGCGCACGCGACCTCCTCGCCGGTCGTCTCCAAGAGGCGTGGATCAATCTGGTCGCCCCCTTTTGGATACGCGTCCGGGCGCTCCTCGAGCGCGACATCCACGAGCGCTCACGCCAGCTCGCCCAGCACGGGCTGCGCAGGGTGCTTGACGAGCTCCATCCGCGCATTCGCTGGTCGCGCCAGGGGCTCTCCGTGCGCGACGGCGACCCCCGCACCATCAACGTCGACGAGCGCGCCATCGTGCTGATGCCCAGCGCCTACATCTGGCCCTCCGTGGCCGCCATAGTGGACGAGCCGTGGCAACCCACCATCGCCTACCCGGCTCGAGGGGTCGCCCGGCTGTGGCACATCCCTGCGGCGCCGCCCGACGCGCTCGGCAGGCTCATCGGGCGTACCCGGGCCCTCGTCCTCGCCGGCCTCGACCGGCCCTCGTCCACCCAGACCATCGCCGCCCACCTCGGCCTCAGCCCGGCCGGGGCCTCCGGCCATCTCCTCGCACTGCGCGACACCGGGCTCGTCACCGGCACCCGAAGCGGCCACGAAGTGCTCTACAAACGCACCGCTCTCGGAACCAGACTCCTCGTCACACGCCCCCGGTAGAAGCGACAATTCCGGCGGGCGGATGAGGAGGACGGCCCGGGCGCGCCCTGGTCGGCCTTCTCAGGCGCGGCCGTCGGGAGAAGCTCGCCGTGACAGGCGGACGCAGCATCCACCGGGCTGCGGGTCGAGCCGCGCCTCCAAGCCGGAGCCTGGTAGCTCCTCGGTGAGCCCGGTCACGAGCGCCAGGTTCATCCCGCACACCAGGTCCCGGTAGTCCTGCGCGAGAGCGTGGAAGGGGCAGTTGAGAAGCACCACCTCGCCGCCTTCGTCGTGCGGCTCGTAGGCGCAGGCGCTCAGCACGTCGCACGCCGCGTCCACGAGCGCCTCGCCGGAAGCCGCCCCGCCGGCCTCCTCGAGGGCTTTTCGGCCAAGAGCGTGGCCGACCGTCGCCGCCGTGTCGTTGACAGCGTGCCGTAGGGGTACGCCGTCGCGGGTGGAGACGGTCACCGCTTCGGCCAACAGCCGCCCCGCCAGCTCGTACTCGCGGGGAGGGAAGCTGAAGGACACTTCTCTCGCGCTCGCCCGGTACAGCTTCGCCGGCCGCCCCGCCCCGGGGCCGCCCCTTCCGGGGGGCCGCCTGAACTCGACCTCGAGCAGGCCCAGGTCGGCGAGCTTGTCGAGGTGGAAGGCCGCCACCGCCCGGGACACGCCGAAGCGCCCGGCGGCCTGGTCCCTGCTCACCGCCCCAGGCTCCGACGCCACGTAGAGGTAGATGCCGCGGCGCAGGGGTTCGCCGAGCGCCGCCACCCGGGCCAGCCGGTTTGCCTGGGTCTCAGACCGCCCCACGGGGCCATTCTAAAACAAACCTCGCTTGACTATAACCCTCACCCGATCTAACATTAGGCTTGGTAGTTTTTAGAAGGGAGGGCACATGTCCACCACCGCTCGTGCGTTCGTGCTCGGCGCGCTCGCCCTCGCCCGGTCCCGGTGACCACCCACTTCGCCCGCGCCGGCGAGCCCATCGGCCGGGCGCAGGACGCGACCGGCCGGCGGACCGACGACGGTGGGCCGCCGCACCCGGACCCGGCGCGTCTCCTGTCGCTGCACGACCACGCCCGTCCGTTGCCGGGGGGCCAGCGTGTCGACGCCTGAGTCCGTGGTGATCGTCGGCGCCAGCCTGGCCGGCGCCAAGGCCGCGGAAACACTCCGCGTTGCAGGTTTCGAGGGGCGGATCACCCTCATCGGCGAGGAGCCGGCCCGGCCCTACGAGCGCCCCCCGCTGTCGAAGGGGTACCTCCGGGGCGAGCAGCCCTTCGACACCGCCACCGTCCACCCCGCCGGCTTCTACGACGACCACGACATCGACCTTCGCACCTCGACCACGGTCACGGCGATAGATCCGTACTCGAGCGAAGTAGAGGTGAAAGGTGGCGAGCGCGTCGCCTACGACCGGTTGCTGCTCACCACCGGCGCCGCGCCACGGCGGTTGTCGGTGCCGGGTGCGGATCACGAGGCGGTCAAATACCTGCGTACCGTTGCCGAGTCGGACGAGATCCGCGAGGCAGCCGTGGCCGGGGGCCCGATCGTGGTGATCGGGGCGGGTTGGATCGGCTCGGAGGTGGCAGCCTCGGCGCGTCAGCTGGGGGCGGCCGTGAGCGTGGTGGACGTGGTGTCGGTCCCCCTCGAGAGGGTGCTCGGGACCGAGATGGGGGCCGTCTACCGCGACCTCCACGCCGAGCACGGCGTCACGTTCCACCTGGGCGTCGGCATCGAATCCATCCACGGTGACCGCTCCGTACAGGAGGTGAAGCTCACCGACGGAACCGTCCTCCCCGCGGGGGCGGTCGTCGTCGGCGTCGGGGTGCTCCCGCGAGCGGAGCTCGCCCAGGCCGCAGGTCTCGAAGTCGACAACGGAGTCGTCACCGATGAGTACCTGGAGACGAGCGTCCCCGGCATCTACGCCGCCGGCGACGTGGCCAACGCGTACCATCCCCACTACCGCCGGCGATTCCGCCTGGAGCACTGGTCCTCCGCGCTCAACCAGGGCCCCGCCGCGGCGTGGAGCATGCTCGGCCAGAAACAGGCCTACGACAAGATCCCGTACTTCTTCTCCGACCAGTACGACTTCGGGATGGAATACCGCGGATGGTCCACCGCGACCGACGAGGTGGTCATCCGCCACGGCGAGACCGAGTACGAGTTTCTCGCCTTCTGGCTGCGTCAGTCGCGCGTCGTAGCCGCCATGAACGCCAACATCTGGGACCAGGGCGAGGCGCTCGAAACGCTGATCCTCTCCGGCGTCCAGGTAGACCGGGACACGCTGACCGACCCCGACCGGGAGCTCTCCTCCCTCACGGCACTGCGGTAGGACAGCTTTCGGATCGAGTGGGATGACCTAAGCTCGCAGTGCACAATGGCTGCTGGAGGGATGCGAGAGCGGCCCACTCGGACGGTCTCGAAAAGGGTGAACACCTGTTTGGGGGGTGGGCGGTCGTAGATCCGCATGCCCTGTGACCTGGGATTTCTTGATCCGCCGTTGGAGGGCGTCGGTCGGTCTTGGTCGCCGTGGGCTGCAAATTTCGGGATGAATTTTGGGATGGCCGATCGGGCGGTCTCGCGCGCGTCCAACTCGGCCTCGATTGCGGTACGAGTTTGGGATGGCGTCCCCCGGACCCGCTAGCGGTCTCGCTTGAACCGATTGCGTTCGTAGACGGTGACCGCTTTCCGGGTGCTGCGCCACAGACCGTCAGAGCCCTGTTCGGCCTCCAGGCGCCCCCTGCGGGCGGCCTGGCGCAGCGCCTCGTACGACAGCCGATCGGCAGCCAGAGCCGGGAGGGGTACGAGCCGGGCCGCGCCCGCGATGTTCGGCACGACGAATCGGTGGAGATTGTCGATCACCGACCGGGCGATCAGCTCGGCCAGCAGGCCGGGGTCGCCTTTGTCTGCCCGGTCAGGCGGGACGACAGTTGTCCTTGAGGGCGGAGATTCCCCCGCTCAGACTGGCTCGGCGCCAGCCGGACCGGGGTCCCCTCCGGGGTGGTCTGGCTGGAGGCGGGGCAGTTGGGGGTGCGGGGGTGGAGGCTCGGCGGTCAAGGAGAAGTCTCGGCCCGCCGGACAGACCCACTGGACGGCTCCCTTCGAGGTTTCAAAACCGTGAACCGGTCGCCGTTCCATGATGAATGGAGGGCACTTTCGCTAGACGTATCGGCACTCACGTTTGGGGGCACCCGGCTGGGTGGTCCTCAGTCGTCGCCAACCCAGCATGGTGGCGGGCGCAATCAGTCGGTGGCTTCTGCTGTCCGGCCTTCAGTCGTCGGGGTCGGGCTCGCGGAAGCAAAGGTCGACGACGCTTCGTCGTTGCAGCTCGACGAGCGTCGGCAGTCGGGCGCTGAGCTTTCGGACGTGCGCCAGCAGGCCGGTTCGCAGGTCCTCCGGCAGGGAAGCAACGTCAGTCGATGTCGCATACAGGTCGGCCAGGCGGGCTGAGGGCAGGACCTGGGTGATGGGGAACTCAGCCCGCTCGAATGGCGTAAACCCGACGGTGTCTCCAGGGGGATCCAGCCAGCGGCGGAAGGCGGCCACCATGGCGCTCACTTTGCTGTCCGAGGCGCATGTCCGTTCCACGGCATCCTCGATCTCTCGCAGCGTCGGAAACGAGCTGTAGACACTGTCGGCAGTGCCCGACCAGAACAGAGCGAGAGCACCCCCGGTCCGCAGCACCCGACGAATCTCAGCAAACGCCTTCTGCTCATTGAAGTGATGGAACGCGTTGCCCACGACCACGGCGTCGGCCTCACCGTTATCGAGAGGTAGCGCCTCTGCCGAGGCGCCACTGGTGCGCACGGCCGGCAGTCGCGCCTCGATGATCGAGCGCATGTTCCGAGCCGGCTCGACCGCGAGAATGTCGACTCCGAGGGGGGCTAGTCGCCTGGATAACTGGCCTGTGCCGGCTGCCAGGTCGACTACCAGCGACCCCGGGCCGAGACCAGCCCGCTGAATCACCCAAGCAATCGCCTCCGGCGCATAGTCGGGGCGCAGGGCCTCATAGTCGGCGGCAACGACGTTCTCGAAGCTGAACACGTGAACCACCGCCATAACTGTATGAGACGCCGGTGCCTCCACCGGCCTCGTTATGCCATACCGCGAACCGGCATAGTTCAGTGATGGGTTCGCACCCGATGTGTGCTGGGGATTCTCGGGCAGTCGAGTCGGTCCTGAAGTTACTCACCAGATGCCTGGGAACAGGCGCCGGCGGGCCGCCGCGTATCGGCGATACGGTTCGCCCAGTCCAGCGAGGAGTGCCCGCTCCTCGGATCGGATTCGTACGGTGAGCCCGCCAGTCGGCACCAAGGCAAGGACAACCAGCGACAACCAGTTGCTGAGAGCCAGCCCCAGGCCGACGAAGAAGATGATCATCCCGCTGTAGGACGGGTGGCGAACCCAGCGGTACGGCCCGCTGTCGATCACGGGTTGCTCGGGGTGCACACGGACGTCTGCGGTGAAGAACCGGCCGAGCACAAAGATCGCCCACTGCCGGATCGCAATCCCGGCAGCCAACAACATCAACCCCAACAGGAACAGGGGCCACTGGCCCATGGTGACCGTCCCAGTACGCCCGCTCGCCAATCCCATTCCGCCTGGTGCTGGGCCAACTACGACCATCCGCCCCTGCGCTGGCGCGCCAAGCACCATCTACGAGCGCTACGACGGTTCAAGGCCGATTTCTCACGTCGGTGAGGCGTCGCGTCTGTGCTCGGCCTCGTGGCCACGGCGTCGGCGCCCCGGTGCCCGTGGCCGGAGGGCGGCGTCGCGGGTCGGGGCGCCGCCGACGGGAGCCGTGAAGGCGGCGTCGGCGGGCTGATCGTCGAGGCGGAGGTGACAAAGCTCGATGACTTCGAAGGTTTCACCGTCTTTCAGCGAGGTGAGCTGGTGAAGAAATCCGCGCTGCGTGTCCACGATCGCCTCGACGGCCTCGTGGACGTACTGGGCACCCTGTCGCACCGGCTTCCTCTGGCCCGACAGGGTGAAGACCGGGCGGCCCTCCCGGTCGGCGCGGCCGGTCACGTCCAGCTGGTAGCGGGCGAGCAGCCAGCTGGGGTCGAGCATCTGGTCGGCGAGCAGGCACCCGTCATAGGCCGACGCCACGATCCGGTCGCCGCGGCGCGTCCAGGCCCGCACGCCGTCGCCCACCAGCAGCTCGGGCGGCACCGAGGCTCGACGCCGCGTGCCGGGATCGTGGGAGACGAGCTGCCAGCGATAGCGGGGCCCGTCCTGGACTACCCGCCAGCGGACCTCACTGGGGCCGTCGTCCTTGTCGGTACGCCGATGCCATATCCGCAGCTCGCCGCTCAAGGGGCCGGCTCGTCGGCTGGCGCCATAGAGCAGGGCCACTGCCTCATCGAGCGAAGTCACGATCGTCACGCTATCGCCGCACCGGCCATCGAGCCGCTCGCCTGATCGGGTTCGCCGCCGCTGCTGTTGACTTCCGGCCTGCAGCCGCTCCCTGGCGCACCTGAGCGAGGATATGAGGGTCGGCCCCTGGCAGCATCCCAACCACCGGCCGGCCGCGGAGCTTCCGGGCGCGCTGCGCCGGGCTCCGGTCACCGAGCCGGTGCGGCAGTGGATCGGCCGGCGGGCCGGTTCCCTAGGGACATCAGTTATGGGGGGACGATTGGGTTATCCCCTGCCCGACGACCACGAGGTCGAGCGAGGTTTACACGGCCGGTAACCGGCGGCAGCTGGCAGGCCGGAATGTTCTGGGCGGACGAAGGGGTCAATATGCTGCTGGAATCCCCGCCCCGGACGACCGCCTACCTGACGTCGTCCCCGTTTGATACGAGGGGCTGTTGGAAAGCGACCAGTCGTTAGGGCCTGGACACTCTCAGCGGCTCGCGAG
This sequence comes from Actinomycetes bacterium, assembly GCA_021788115.1. Taxonomy (GTDB): domain Bacteria; phylum Actinomycetota; class Acidimicrobiia; order Acidimicrobiales; family Palsa-688; genus JAJYLA01. The sequence goes on from JAJYLA010000015.1 coordinate 36,886, forward strand.
CATCGGCAATCGTGGCCCAGGCCAGGAGCGGTCATACTCTCGCGATGAGCGTGCCGAAAAGAGCAGACGTTCAGGGATGGTCCGTGGAGGAACGGGCGCAGGTCGCAAGACTGCTCGACGAGGTTGTTGATCGACCGCTCGCGAGGAGCCGCCCACCAAAGCAACGGCAGCTCCTACTCGTCGTGACCTGTGTGGGCGCCGTGTTGCTACTGCCGTGGATCGCATACCTTGCCGCGTCACTGCCACGATCACACTCGGTGCGCGCATGGAATGTGGCGTGGGTCGGCTTTGATGTGGTCCTCGCGGTGTGCTTCGCATTTACCGGCTGGTGGCTGCTGCAGCGTCGTCAAGTAGCCATCATGGGCCTCTCTGTCACTGCGACGCTGCTGTTCTGTGACGCCTGGTTCGACGTGTCCTTCGGATGGGGTAGCTCCGAACAGTTGTGGGCGCTTGGGAGTGCGGCGTTGTTCGAGCTGCCGATTGCCGCTCTGATGATTGCGAGCACGCTGCGCATTCTCCGACGGAGCTCCGCTGTCGTTGCGCAGCTGCGCGGGCAACTCAGCCCGCCAGTATCGATATGGGAGCAGCGCTTCGTGATGCTCGCTCCAGACGACGACGCGGCCTACAGCCCCAAAAAATGAGCTCAGACCTGGCGTTGGGAGCGAGCCGGCCGGCGGGATCAGGGGCGGGTGTACTGGGACGGCAATACCGGCCGGGGACCACCGGCTCGGGCGAGCGCCGACCCTTCGACATGTCGCGACTTCCGCTCACGGCAGTCCGACGGGCACGCTGATGAGAGACCGTCGACGCCGACGTGTTGGCTGATGGCGGTCGCGCGGAATCCTTCGCTCGGTGGGTCTTGTCAGTTATTTGGAGGAGGGGTGGTGGGATCTCCACAAACTCTTAGCGAAGCCGACCGACGTCTTGTCGCCGCGTGGGCCGCCGACTGCGCCGAGCGAGTTCTGGGGCTATTCGAGACTGAGGCTCCCCATGATGACCGCCCTCGGGCCCTCATCGCCCGCACCCGCGGGTTCGCACGGGGAGAGCTCAACACCGCTGAAGAGATTCGTAGTCGGTTTACTGGCGGCGTCGGTGCCCGTGACGTACTGTCGCCCGCCGCAGCGGCCGCTGCTCGAGCCGCCGGTCAGGCCGTCGCAATCTGCCACATGGGCGCGCACGCACTGGGTGCCGCAGCCTATGCGGTCAAAGCCGCCGGGCTTGCGGAGCCAGACCGGCCAGAAGCCGTCGAAGAGGAGATCCGCTGGCAGCTCGACCACATGTCGGCAGAGGTCCGCGCAGCCTTGCGCTCCCTCCCGCCTATCGGTGAAAACTTATCGGGCCCTCTCGGGCCGGGGCTTCTCGCTTCAGGCCAACTCGGCACCATCATCCGTAACCTGCAAGCCGGTCTCACCCAACACGACCCAGACGAATCCGGATAAGCGACCTTCAGCCGGCGTTTGGTGGCAGTCGGGACCCGGTTTGCGGCTGCAGATATGGGATGCGTGTTCTGGGACGGTCCGAGTCGAGCTGTTGGAGTTATGTCTAGGCGACCGCCTTGCGGAAGACGTTGGTCGCCCATGTCAGTACCAGGGCGCATAGGGGGATGGTGACGGCGAACGCCTGCCAGACGTGGCTGCTTGACAGTGCTCCGGCGGAAAGGGCGCGTGATCCTTCGACTACGTAGTAGAGCGGGTCGATGTGGGCGAGAGCCCGTAGCCAGGTGGGGCCGAGGGATATCGGCAGTAGGACGCCGGCGAGAAGTAGTACCGGCAGGTTGAGACCGTTGATGATCGCGGCGAACCCGCTGATTTCTTTGGTGATCAGCGCGGTCGCGACCGAGAAGGCCGCCATTGTGACCATGAACAGGCCGAGGAGAACGGCTAGTACGAGTAGCCCGACCCAGTGCAGGTGGAAGCCGAAGCCGACGGCCACCACGACGGCTATGGCATCGAAGAGGTAGACGAACATCATCCCTGACACCAAGGGGCCGGCCAGGATGGCGAACCGGCTGACCGGTGTGACGCGGAAGCGTTCGGTGACACCGGCTCGGAGCTCGAATATGGTGCCGAATCCTTGCGATGTGCCGCTGGCGAAGGCCAGCAGCGCCAGGATGCCGGGCAGGAAGGTGTCGAGCACCCGGCCGGTGTTGGTGTCGGCGCCGGAGAAGTGCTTGAGCAAGGGAGTGAAGAGCGCGAGGTAGAGCACGGGTGAGGACAGCCCGACGAACATCCATACCGGGTTGCGCAGCTGCTGGACGGTGTTGCGTTGGAAGAACAGACCGACTTGGCGCAGAGTGTTCATGCCGTCACCTCCGTTCCAGTGTCGGCGGTGCCATCTCGCAGCGACCGGCCGGTCTGGTGCAAGAACACGTCGTCGAGCGTCGGTTCGGACAGGCTGATGGACTTGATCGGAAGCGACTCCCGATCGAGGAGTCTCAGCAGTTCCGGTAGTACCGCGCCGCCGTCCTCGACGTAGAGGCGCAACACTCCGGCGTCGGTGGCGATCTCGCGGACGTAAGGCTGCTGGCCTAGCAGCAGGACGGCCGTGTCGGCCATCTGCTCGTCCTTGAGCCCGACTATCACCGAGTCGCCGGCCACCCTGCGTTTGAGGTCCCGGGGTTTGCCCTCGGCCACGATGGTCCCGTGGTCCATGATCATCAGGCGGTCGCAGAGGACGTCGGCCTCTTCGAGGTAGTGGGTGGTGAGGAAGACGGTCGTGCCTAGGCTGCGCAGAGCTCGGATGTGGTCCCACAGGTTGGCCCGGTTCTGGGGGTCAAGGCCGGTGGTCGGCTCGTCCAGGAAGAGCACGTCTGGCTGGTGGATCATCCCGAGGGCCACGTCGAGCCGGCGGCGTTGACCGCCCGAGTAGGTGATGACCTTGCGGTCGGCAAAGTCCGCCAAGTCCAGCAGGACCACCAGTTCGACCGCCCGCCGGCGCACCGTTTCGAGCGCGCCGCCATAGAGACGACCTTGCAGGATGAGGTTCTCCATGCCGGTGGCCAGGTCGTCAGCCCCGCCGAGCTGGCTGACATAGCCGATCCGCTCCCGAACCCTCTTCGGATGATTCGCCACGTCGTAACCGGCGACGGTCGCCTGGCCCGAATCAATAGGCAGCAAGGTGGTCAACATGCGGAGCGTGGTGGTCTTGCCGGCGCCGTTCGGCCCCAAGAAGCCGAAAATCTCCCCTCTCTCCACTTGGATGTCCACGCCCCGCACAGCCTCCACTGCCCCCTTGCGGCTGCGGAAGCTCTTCCGCAGGTCCCGGGTGGCGATGACATGATCCACGTCAGTCCCCTATCTCGTGCAGGTCGGCGAGGCGTTCGGGGTCGAAAGGTGGTGGAACCTGGTCGGCCCCGTGCTCCTGTATCTGGCGCCACCAGTAGATTCCCTCGAGCGTGCCCTCTTCGATGTCACGTACCAGCTTCTTCACGTATTCCATCTCGGCGTTGCGCATCCGGTCCCGGTATTCCTCTTCCACCCGGAACAGGCGCGGTAGCCCGTGCTTGTCCATCAGCTCCCTCATGGCCGAGGCGTGGGTGTCGTCGATGACCAGATTCTGGTAGCGCTCGGTGAGCAGCTCGACCACCTGCTCAGGTGGAAGCGCCGGCAAGAAGGACAGTGCGGCGACGAACTGGGGGTACTCGACAGCCGGCGTCGATAGCAGATCGGCGAGCCAGTCGTTCACCTCCACGTGGCCGCTCTCGGTCAGCTGGTAGATGGTGCGCTCCGGTAGACGGCCCGCGCGTTCGGTCTCTCGCGACTCGATCAAACCCCGCTTGCTCAACGAGTCGACCACCCCATACAGGGCGCCGTAGTTGAGTCTCACGCTGCGATGCTTCTGGCGCTGCCGCAAGGTGGCGGCCACCTCGTAGGGATGCATGGGCCGTTCCAGTAGCGACACAAGCACCGCCAGGGCCAGAGGGTTGCTTCGGTTACGGGCGGCGGCCAACTCTTGCTCCTCTCAGGGTACCCTGATTAGAGTACCCTGAAGAGATCAGTGTGTCAACGGGGAAGAACATCCCCAGCACTACTGACAGGCAAAGCACCCTTGAGCCGGCGATCCGGGACGCGAGCGTTTCGGGGTTAGGGGCGCAGGTTTGGGGACGCCTCGGGGGGCGCGACTGCGAGCGCGTGAGAGGTCCGGGATGGGGTCAGGCGTCGCGAACCGAGCGCAGATGAGAGACAATCGGTGTGTGACCCTTTTGGCCGCCCCAGCCGCGGATACTCGCCACCACGTGGTGATCGTCGGCGCTGGCTTCGGTGGCCTTTTCGCAGCCAAGGCACTGCGCCGGATCCCGGTCCGGGTGACCTTGATCGACCGTACTAACCACCATCTATTTCAGCCGCTGCTCTATCAGGTGGCCACGGGCATCCTTTCCGAGGGCCAGATTGCCCCAGCGAGTCGGGACATCTTCCGCAACTACCGCTCGATGGAGATCGTGCTGGGCGAGGTGCGGTCCATCGACCCTGAGGAGCAGAGCGTGGAGGTGTTGGAGTTCGGCTCGACCACGACTATCTCCTACGACAGTTTGATCGTGGCGGCTGGGGCCACCACCTCCTACTTCGGTCACGACGGGTACCGATCGCATGCCTCCGGCATGAAATCGCTCGACGACGCCCTGCACCTGCGCGGGCAGATCTTCAGCGCGTTCGAACGGGCCGAGGCTGCCGAGGAGGACGACCGGGCCCGCCGGGCCCTCATGACCTTCGTCGTGGTCGGCGGGGGTCCGACCGGGGTCGAGATGGCCGGCCAGCTCAAGGAGTTGTCCCGCCGTGCCCTCCGGTCCAATTACCGCCGGATCGACCCGTCCAGCACCCGGGTCCTGCTGGTCGAGGGCGGCGACCGTCTGGTCCCGGCGATGGGCGAACGACTGGCCAAGGTGACAGAGAAGGACATGGCCCGCCTGGGGGTCGAGGTCCATTTGGGCGCCATGGTCACGGGCATGGACGAGACCACCGTCGAGATCACCGGGCGCGAAGGCACCAAGATGGTGGTCGAGGCGGCCACCCGGATCTGGGCGGCCGGCACAAAGGGTGCGCCGCTGGGGGCGCAGCTGGCCGCTGTCACCGGTGCGCCGCTTGATGTGATGAAGGAGCGCAGCGCTGCTCCTGCGTGACGGACTCGGTTGGTGCGACCGGGGCTGGGCGCCGAGCAAGGAGAAGCGTGGTGGCCGCGAACG
>JAJYLA010000016.1 GCA_021788115.1 Actinomycetes bacterium
CATCGGTCACCTGGGGTGCGTGGGTCATGGGGACTTCACTCGCCACGCCGGCGGCCCCGGCCGCCGCCGCCTCCTTCACGCCGGCCCCCCCGGCGACGGCCGCCTCCTCCACGCCGGCGGCCCCGGTGCTCCGCTACCTCGGGCCGGCTCCCCCGGTACATCCTCGGGTGCCGAGGGAGGCGGCACCGGCGACGGCCGAGGGGAAGAGCCCGGCGGCACAAGCAGCACGAGCGCCGGCAGCCCCGATCAGGCGCGCCGGCCCCCCGGCAGCCCCGGCCAGGCACGCCGGCCTGCCGACGAGCCGAGTCGAGCGCGCCGGGCCGCCGGCAACCCCGGCCAGGCCCACGGCCGAGGGTAGCGGCGGAGCGGCCTTCGGCCGGGACGGCGGCCCCCCTGGCCGGGAAGCGGCCGGCCAGAGGTGGGTGGTGCGCCCGGGCGACAGCTTCTGGTCGATCGCCGCCGCACACCTGGGGGAAGGGTCGGGACGCCCGCCTTCCGCCGGGCAGCTGGGGTCCTATTGGTGGCAGCTCGTCGAGGCGAACGCACTCGACCTGCCGGTTCGGGGCGACCCGAATCTCCTGTTTCCGGGGGACTTCGTGATCCTTCCCCCGCTGCCCGCAGCGGTCAGACTGGAGGGATGGCGCACCGGACGCTGAGGGCCCTCGACCTGGCGATGGCCGTCGCCGCGTGCGTGGCCTTCGCCGGCGCCGCGGTCGCCTGCACCGGCGCCGCGATCGCCAGCGGCTCCGTACCCGCTGCTGCCGCCACCACCCAGGCCGCCACCACCACCCAGGCCGCCACCACAACCCAGGCCTCGAGCACCACCGTGGCCTCGAGCACCACCGTGGCCTCGAGCACCACCGTGGCCTCGAGCACCACCGCGGCCTCGAGCACCACCGTGGCCTCGAGCACCACCGTGGCTGTTACATCGACGTCCAGTCCCGCCCGCACGACGCTGCCGGCGATCCGTAAGGCACCTCCCAGCACAGCCGCGCGCACGGGGCCAAGCCGCGCGGCCCCCGCCACTACCGCCACGACTCAGCCGGCGGCCTCGACGACGTCGACGACGATCGCCGGTATCAGCGGACACGTCCCGGTCCCCCCCTCCACCCTTCCTTTCACGACGAGGGCTGAAAGCGCCCACGTGGACCCCAACCTCGCGATCCTCTCCGGAGCCGGCTTCGCCGCGGCATTTCTGATCATGGCCGGGAGGTTCGTGGCGAGCAGTCCCCGGCGCAAGAAGAACCGCTTCCCCTCCGCTTGAACGACGCCTGCCCCCGCGTTCAGCGAGGGGCGGGACTCGCGTGCAGGCGCAGCGCCACCTCGCTGGCCAGCAGCCTTCCGCGGGCCGTCAGGACCGCCCGATCGCCGGGAGCGGTAGCGAGGAGACCGTCCAGTGCGGGATCTTCGCGCCAGCCGGCGAGCGCCGTGCCGGGCACGCCGGCGCGCGTCCGCAGGGAAAGCTGGAGCGCCTCGAGCCGCTGCTCGGCGGGTGTGAGCACCTCCCCGGCCGCGACGACAGACCGGCCCGACTCGACCTGGTCGACGTAGCGCTCGGGGGTGCGAACGTTCCACCAGCGCCGCGATCCTCCGACGCCGGCCACGGCGACGGGATGCCGCACACGAGCGTGGGAGTGAGCGGCACAGCCGACGCCCAGGTACTCGCCCTGGCGCCAGTAGAGCTGGTTGTGGCGGCATTCGGCGCCGGGGGCCGCCCAGTTCGAGATCTCGTACCACCGGAGTCCCGCGCCTGCGAACAGTTCGTCCGCGAGGAGGTACTTGTCGGCCTGGTCGTCGGGGTCCGGATGCCTGGAGCGGTCGGCGGCCAGCGGTGTCCCCCGCTCCACGGTGAGCGCGTACGCGCTGACGTGAGCCGGGGGCGGGTCGAGGGCAAGGACCGCCGAGATCGTCGCCCGCCAGTCCTCGAGGCTCTCCCCGGCCGCGCCGTAGATCAGGTCCACGCTGTAGCGGCCGGCGAAGCCCGCGGCGGAGGCAGCGCGCACCGCCGCACGGGCGGCCTCGACGTCGTGGCGGCGGCCGAGGGCGCGCAGAACATGGGGAACCATCGACTGGACCCCGAACGACAGGCGGGTGACGCCCACATCGGCATACGACCGCAGTGTCGCGGTGTCGACGGTGTCGGGGTTGCACTCCACCGTGACCTCGGCGCCGCGGGAGATCGGGACGGCCGAAAGCAGCTGACCCAGCAGTCGTGCAGGGAGCAGGGAGGGCGTGCCCCCGCCGAAGAACACGGACGAGGCGGGGCGTGGCACCCCCGCGGGCCACCCGGCCGGCGGGGGTGCCACGCCACCCGACAACGCCCCGGCGGAGGGCGGCCATCCTGTCGGGGCACGGCGGATCTCGGCGACGCAGGCGGCCACATAGCGCTCCGCCAGGTGGAAACGATCGGTCCACGTCGCAAAGGCGCAGTAGTCGCAGCGCGAGACGCAGAAAGGCACGTGGACGTACACGCCGAAGGGCCGGTCCTCCCCGGCCGCCGGCGCGGCAATAGGTCCGGGACCGGCGGCTCGGGGCACGGTGCCCCCGGTCACGTCAGGCGCCCGCCGGGCGGACGAGCCCGCCCCGGAGGGCGACCAGCAGGAGACCGGCCGCGACGGCGGCGGTCTCGGTGCGCATCACCGCCGGCCCCAGGTCGACGAGCGCCAGCCCGACGCCGAGCTCAGCGGGGCTCCACCCCCCTTCCGGTCCGACGAGCACCGTGGGCCGCTCGAGGCTCGGCGGGTCGCCTCCCGGCTCCGCCAGGGCCACCGCGGGCGAGGCAGCGGCGGCGTCCTCGACGCTCCCCGCGAGATACAGCGAGGGCATCCAGACCCGGCGGCTCTGCATGACGGCATGGCGGGCGACGCGCCGGAGGCGGTCGAGGTGCCCGCCCGCGCGCGACCCGTCCCAGCGCACGACGCTGCGGTCGCACCTCAGCAACAGGATCTCGTCCGCTCCCAGCTCGGTGAGCTTCTGCACCGCCCACTCGGGCCGGTCCCCCTTGACGGGCGCAAAACCGACGGCGATCGCCGGCGCCGGACGCTCCTCACGAACGGTCTCGCCGTCCGGTTCCAGCTCCGACCCCGGCCCGAGGCGGCAGGGGCGCCACCCGCCCCGACCGTCGGTGGCGCTGACCGCCTCCCCCCGGCGAAGCCGCAGCACCGACCGCAGGTGGTGCGCGTCGCTGGCGTCCAGCTCGGGGGTGTCGAGGTCGTCGACAACCACGTGGGCGGCCGCCCACCGGGCGGCCACAGCGGCTACGCCGGCGGCCACCGGCACCTACTTGAACGCGCCCCGGATCCTCGAGACCAGGCCGACGTCGGGTGCTGCCACCGCTTCGCCGCGTTCGGCGGCGAGCTGACGGAGCAGCTCCTCCTGGTCCTTGCTGAGGTCGGTCGGGGTGTCCACGACGACGGTGACAATGAGGTCTCCTCGGCCCCGGCCCTGCAGGTGCGGCACCCCCTTGCCCCGCAGGCGCAGCTCCTTGCCGCTCTGGGTGCCCGCCGGCACGATCAGCTCCTCGGTCCCGTCGAGGGTGTCGAACTGCAGGGAAACGCCGAGGGCCGCCTGTGACATCGCCACGTGCACCACGGCGAGCAGGTCCGGGCCGCGGCGGGTGATCGACGGGTGCCGCCGGACCCGGAGGTGCACGTAGAGGTCACCGGGGGGGCCGCCGCGGAACCCGCCGGCACCCCGGCCGGGGAGTCGGAGGGTGGCGCCGTCATCGACGCCGGCGGGGACCTCGACCACGAAGTTGCGTTCCTCGCGGCGGCGGCCTTCGCCGCGGCAGTCGGGGCAGGGCGAGAGGATCTCCTCGCCGGTCCCGCCGCAGCGCGGGCAGGGGGTCGAGGTCACCATCTGCCCGAGGATCGACTGGCGGAGCCGCCGCACCTCCCCGGCGCCCCGGCAGGTCGAGCAGGTGATCGGCGTCGTGCCCGGGCGCGCCCCGCTCCCGGAGCAGGTCGGGCAGGTCTGGGGAAGCCGCACGTTCAGCTCGTGCTCGATGCCGAACACCGCTTCGGCGAAATCCAGGGTCAGGGTCGCCTCGGCGTCCTCACCGCGCCGGGGGCCGGTCCGCGGAGTCCCGCCCCGCGTCGCGCCTCCCCCGCCGAAGAAGGCGTCGAAGAGGTCCCCGAGGCCGGCCCCGAACCCGGCGAAGGCATCGCCGGTGCCGGCGGCGCCGGACCCCGGCACGCCCGCCGGCCCGAACATGTCGTACTGGCGCCGGCGCTCGGGGTCGCGCAGGGTCTCGTACGCGAGGTTGATCCGCTTGAAGCGCTCCTCGGAGGCGGGGTCGCCCGGGTTCGCGTCGGGATGGAGCTCGCGGGCCAGGCGCAGGTAGGCACGCTTGATCTCCGCCTCGGTCGCGTGGCGCGACACGCCGAGCAGCTCGTAGTAGTCGAAGGTGTCGGCCACGGGTCCCTGCACCCTACCTTCCGTCCACGCCTTCGCTCAGGGCCTTCCCGAGCCGCTTGCTGACCACCGCGACGGCCGCCAGCGCCTGGTCGTAGTGCATCCGGGTCGGCCCGAGAATCCCCACGGTCCCCGCAGGCTCGCCCTCCACCTCGTAGGGGGAGATCACGATCGAGCAGTCCTTGAGCGACTGGACCCCGTGCTCGGCGCCGATCGCCACCGACAGCCCACGGTCCAGGATGTCCCGGATCAAGGTCACCAGGACGTATTGCTGCTCGAGGATGTCCAGCACCCGGCGCACGGTGCCGATCGCGTCGAAAGAGGCGGCCATCCGCGCTGCACCCCCGACGAACACTTGAGGCTCGCCGTCCCCCCCGCTGGAGGGGTGGACGATCGACTCCGCGGCGGCGCGGACGATCCCGTCGACCATCTCGTCGCCCGTGGGCGGCACGGAGACGGCATGGCCCATCATCCCGCCGGCCAGGTAGCGGGCCAGGTGCGCCGACGCGGCGGCGACGTGAGCGTCGCTCACGTCCTCGGACAGCTCGAGCGTCCGCTTCTCGACGGCGCCGTTCGCCAGGACCACGACAACGATGACCACCCGGGCCGACAGCCCCACCACCTGCACGGAGCGGATCCGGCCCGGGTCGGCCCCTTGGCGGACGACGACGCCCGCGTAGTCCGTCAACCCCGACAGGAAGCGGCTGGTGTCGCCGAGCATCTTCTCCAGCTCGCCGTGGGCCTTGGCGAAGAAGGTGCGGACCTGCTCGGACTGCTCCCGATCGAGATGCCCCGTCGGCGTCAGGGAATCCACGAAGAAGCGGTACCCCTTGTCCGTCGGCACCCGCCCGGCGCTCGTGTGCGGCTGGATCAGGTAGCCGTCGCGCTCCAGGACGCTCATCTCGTTGCGGACCGTCGCCGACGAGACGGAGAGGCCGGGGATGCGCGAAACGGCCACCGAGCCCACCGGCTGGGCGGTCTCGATGTACTCCTCCACGATGGCGCGGAGAATCGCTGCTTTGCGGTCGTCAAGCACCTTGGCACTCAAAGATACCGAGTGCCAGCCTATTGGCGCGACCAAGGAACGCGGCGCCCTATTCCTCGAGCCGCAAGGCCTGGATGAAGGCCTCCTGGGGCACCTCCACGCGGCCGATGTTTTTCATCCTCTTCTTGCCTTCCTTCTGCTTCTCGAGCAGCTTGCGCTTGCGGGTGATGTCCCCGCCGTAGCACTTGGCGAGGACGTCCTTGCGCTTGGCCTTGACGGTCTCGCGGGCGACGATGCGCCCGCCGATCGCCGCCTGGATCGGCACGTCGAACAGCTGCCGGGGTATCAGCTCCCGCAGACGCTCGGTCATCCGCCGGCCGTAGTCGTGGGCGGCGGAGCGGTGCACGATGGCGCTGAAGGCGTCGACGGGGACGGAGTTGAGGAGGATGTCGATCTTCACCAGGTCGGCGCGCGCCCAGCCGGCGGGCTCGTAGTCGAGGCTGGCATACCCCTTGGTTCGGCTCTTCAGGGCGTCGAAGAAGTCGATGACCACCTCCGACAGGGGGATCCGGTAGACGAGCTCGAGACGCTCGGGCGACAGGTACTCCATCCGCACCATGTCGCCCCGGCGGTTCTGGCAGAGGTCCATCAGGGTGCCGGTGTACTCGGCCGGCGTGAGGATCGTCGCGGTGAGGAACGGCTCTTCGATCCACTCGAGCGCCTGCGGCTCGGGCATCTCCGAGGGGTTGTGCACCTCGACGGTGGAGCCGTCGGTGAGCCGTGCGCGGTACTCGACGCTCGGGGCGGTCGCGATCAGGGAGAGGTCGAACTCGCGCTCGAGGCGCTCCCGCACGATCTCCATGTGCAGGAGGCCGAGGAAGCCGCAGCGGAACCCGAAGCCGAGCGCCCCGGAAGTCTCGGGTTCGTAGGTGATCGACGCGTCGTTGAGACGCATCTTCTCCAGCGCGTCGCGCAGGTCCGCGAAGTCGTCGCCCTCCAGCGGGTACAGCCCGCAGAACACCATCGGCTTCGGATCCTGGTATCCCTCGAGCGGCTCGGATGCCGGGTGGGCGGCGGTGGTGACGGTCTCCCCGCTGCGGGCCTCGCCGACGTCCTTGATCCCCGCGATCAGGTAACCGACCTCCCCCGGTCCGAGCTCGGCCACCGCCACGTTCGCCGGCGCGCGGATGCCGATCTCCTCGACCTCGTGGGTGCGGCCGGTCTGCATGAAGCGGAGGCGGGTGCCGGAGACGAGCGTCCCGTTAACGATCCGCACGGCGCTCACCACCCCCCGGTACTGGTCGTAGTAGGAGTCGAAGATCAGCCCCTGCAGCGGGGCGTCGGCCTCCCCCGACGGCGGCGGGATGCGCTCGCAGATGACGTCGAGCAGCTCCGCGACCCCCTCCCCCGTCTTGGCCGAGATGCGCAGCACCTGGTCGGCGGGCACACCGAGGACCCGCTCGATCTCGCCGGCGTAGCGGTCGGGATCCGCCGCGGGAAGGTCGATCTTGTTGAGGACGGCGACGATCTCCTTGTCGTGCTCGAGCGCCTGGTAGGCGTTGGCGAGGGTCTGCGCCTCGATCCCCTGCGCGGCGTCGACCAGGAGCACGACCCCCTCGCACGCGGCGAGGCTCCGGCTGACCTCGTAGCCGAAGTCGACGTGGCCGGGCGTGTCGATCAGGTGGATCGTGTATCCCCGCCAGTGGACCCGGACGTTCTGGGCCTTGATCGTGATGCCCCGCTCCCGTTCGATGTCCATCGAGTCGAGGAACTGCTCCCGCATCTCGCGGGCGTCCACGGCCCCGGTCAACTCGAGGATGCGGTCGGACAGGGTCGACTTTCCGTGGTCGACGTGGGCCACGACGCTCAGGTTCCGGATGCGGTGCAGGTCCACGATGTCTCTGCCGTGGTGGCGGTTCTTTCTTCGGGTGAAAGGACGGGACCGGTCGCGTCTGTCGCGCCCCGTCCTCGAACAGTGTGGCGCACGCAGGCCCGGAGCCGTCGCGGCGCCTATCTTTGCAGCGATGAGCACCACCGCCGGCTTCGAGGCGGCGGCCACGATCCCTGCGACCTGCGGCGCCGGCGGCAGCGTAACGGCCCCGCGGCGCACCCGTGGCCCTCGGCCTGCCCTTCCCCGACCGCCTGGTCAGCGCCGAGGCCTCTTCCACCTCGTGCAAGCCCACGCGGACTAGCGGCCGATGGGAGCACGGGAACTGGCGGGGCCTCCGGGCAGGGTCTGGAGGCGTCCCGGCGGGGTCTCCTCGGGCCGGGGGCGCGGCCCTGCAGTCCGGACGTGGACGGACCGCCAAGCGGCACGGATGTTGCGGGGCCTCGAACCGATGCGCCTGCTGGCCGCCGGGCCCCTCCTGTGGATCTACGCCGCGTCCGACCAGCAGAAGGTCATCGACGCCGACGTCGAACGGTGGGCGGACCTGCTGTGGGTGTCCGACCGCTCCTCCATGCTCTGCCGGCTCCTGTACGCCTACCCCGAGTTCCGCACCGTCTTCTACCACCGCCTCCGCCAGGGCAACCCGACCGCTGCGCTCCTCGCCCGGTTGGCCGCCCATATCTGGAAAGGCGTGCCCGGCCTCGACGTGCGGGGAGACATAGGACCGGGGCTGTTCATCTCGCACGGCCAGGGGACGGTGCTCCTGGCGGAGCGCATCGGCACCAACCTGTGGGTCCACCAGGGGGTCACCGTCGGCTGGGACTACCGGAGCGTGCGGGCTCCGGTCATCGGCGACGACGTCTTCATCGGCGCCGGCGCCAAAATCCTCGGCGCCGTCACCGTCGGCGACGGAGCCCGCATCGGCGCCAATGCCGTGGTCGTCTGCGACGTGCCTGCCGGCGCCACCGCCGTCGGCGTCCCCGCACGGATCATCGACGCCGCCGATCCCGACTGAGGGCCGCCGGCGGGCGAAGCCGGCGGGCCGGCGGGCGGAGCCGGCGGGCCGGCGGGCGGAGCCGGGACCGAGTGCCCAGGGCCGGAGCCTGATAGCATCTTCGGGTTTCCCGAACGGAGTGATAGGACGCCGTGGCCAACATCAAGAGCCAGATCAAGCGCAACCGGACCAACGAGAAGGCGCGCCTGCGCAACAAGGCGGCAAAGTCCGAAGTGAAGACGCGCATCAAGAGGGCGGTGGCGTCGGCCCAGGCGGGAACGGACACGGCTACCGACGACCTGCGGATGGCTGTCAAGCGGCTCGACAAGGCGGCTGCTCGTGGCATCATCCACAAGAACCAGGCCTCCAACCGCAAGGGCCGCCTGATGCGACGCATCGAGGCCCTGGCCGGCTCCGAGTCCTGAGGCCCGGCGCCGGCTCGGCGCCCCCGCCAAGCACCGTCCTTCCGGGCGACCTGGCCGGGGCCGGCCCCGTCAGGCACACGAGCGGACACGAATCACGCCTTCTCGCCCTTCTGCCGCGAACCCTGTCCCCTCGCGTACCCGTAGGGGCACAAAAACGGACACGATCACGCCTCCTCGCGCTCCCTGCCGCGAACTGTGTCCGTTCGCGCGCCCGCCAGGGACGTGACGAGCTCCCTTCGCGGACTTCACGCCCCTCCCGATGACGAGGGTTCAGGCGACCCAGAAGGCGACCGCCACGCCCAGGCCCACGACCACGACGATCCGTCGCAAGACCACGCCCGGTATCACCCTCACGAGCCTTCCGCCACCCGCCCCTCCCACAAGGCTCGCAGCAGCCATCACGGGAACGAGCTGCCAGCGGACGTGACCCGAAAAGGCAAAGAACACCGCGGCGACGATGCTGATCCCGAAGGAGAGGAGTTGCTTGAGCGCGTTGAGCTTGACGAGTGACTCGCTGCTGAAGACGCCGAGGATCGCCAGCAGCATGATGCCCAGACCGGCTCCGAAGAACCCGCCGTAGATCGACGCCACGAACACCGATGCGAGCAACGCGGCGCCCCGGCCGGCATGGTTCGCCCGGGGATGGCCTGCCGGCAATCGCCCCGCCGGCGGATCCCCCGCCGGCGGATCCCCCGCCGGCGGATCCCCCCCCGGAGAACCCGCCGGCGGCGGGGACCACAGCCATCTGCGAAGGCGGTCCTGGGCGACCAGCAGGACACACGACATGACGATGAGGTACGGCACGACGACGCGGAATGCGTGGGGCGGTATGGCCACGAGCAGGATCGACCCTGCCAGGCCGCCGGCCGTGGCGATGACGGCCGCCCGCCAGGCGCCCGCGAGCTGCGGACGGAGGTCGTCGCGCTGCGCCCACGTTCCGGCGAGATAGCCGGGCAGGAGGGCCACCGCGTTGGTCACGTTTGCAGCGACGGACGGCACCCCCAGCCCCACCAGCGTGGGAAACGACACGAGGGTCCCGCCCCCCGCCAGGGCATTGATCGCGCCCGCGAGGGCGGCCGCGCCCGCAGCAGCCAGATAGTCGAGGGTCGACAGAGCCACGGCGTCAGGACCTGCGAGCCCCTCCGGCCACAGGCGCTCGGCCCCCGGTCCTCGCGAGCCTGCAGAGGCGGGCGACGAGTACCTCCAGCACGGCATCCGCCGGCCAGCTGCTGGCGCCCTTCAAGGCGACTTCGGCGTCGGCGACGAGGCCGACGGCATCCGCGATGCTCCGCGAACCCCACCGGCGGGCGCTCACGAGTGCCTTCTTGGCCGGATAGGTGCTACGGCCCGGCTGGATGCCCATCGCTTCGGCGGCCTGAGCCTCCGTGCGGATCGCTGGGCCGTCGACGCGCAGCAGAGACTGGACATGGCGGTGCAGGATTGCGAGCACCACAAGGGGGTGCCGCTCCCCCGCCGACAGCAGCCGGTGGAGCAGGATGAGCGCCTCCTCGGTGTGGCCCCCGTCGATGGCGTCGGTGAACTCCCACGGGGCGACGGAACCGGCCTCTCCGACGTAGGGTCGTATCTCCTCGGCGCCCAGGCGTGCGCCCTCGCCGTAGGCGGTGACGAGCACGTCGAGCAGGGGGGCCAGCCGGCCGATGTCTTCCCCCAGGTGGGAGCGTATGAATCCCTCAGCTTCGGCGTCGACTCGCACAGCTGACCGCTCGAGGCGGTTGTGCACCCACCCGGCGACGTCCCGGCCGCCGACTCTGGTGGAGACCACCCGTCCTGCCGACTGCACGGCGGCGACCAGCTTCTGCGGGACGGCACCCTCGCCGGCGGCGAGGATCAGCGTGGTCGTGGGAAGGGGGTCCTGCAGGTACTGGAGCAGCGGCGCGACCTCTTCGGTGGGGAATCGCCCCACGTCACGCAGGATCACGATTCGACGCTCGACGAGAAACGGGGGCGTCGCGCAGTGGTCGGCCACCGCCGCCAGGTCGACCTCGTCCCCCCGGACGTCTTCGACCGCAAGGGCGCGGTCGCCCTCGCTCACCAGGCCGGCGAGGAGAGAGCTCACCGCCTCCGCTACCAGCGCAGGAAGATCCCCGTCGACGAGGACGACAGGGTCAGCCGGAAGCGGCCCCGGCGGAGGCATCAGACGGCCTCCATCACCGCTGCCAGAACGTCGCAGACCCGGCGGGCAGCCCGCACGTCGTGGGCCCGCAGGATCCGGCACCCGAGGGTGACACCCAAGCAGTGGGCGGCCAGCGTCGGATGGGCGCGCTGGTCGACAGGAAGGTCGAACAGGACACCCAGAAACGTCTTGTTCGAGGCCGACAGGAGCAGCGGCCAGCCGAGACCTGCCAGCTGGTCGGAGGCGCGCAAGAGGGTCAGGGACTGCTCCGCGGTCTTGCCGAGATCGAGACCTGCATCGATGAGGATGCGTGTGTCGGGAATGCCGGCGGCCCGTGCGCGGTGTGCGCGGTCGAGGAGGAAAGCGGCCACCTCGCCGACGACGTCTTCGTAGTGCGGGGCGGGGTCGGCGACGCGAGGCGCCAGGCGTATGTGGGTGGCGACGACGGTGGCGCCGGCGGCGGCTGCGACCTGGAGATAGTCGGGATCGGCGAAGCCGCTGATGTCGTTGCCGACGATGGCGCCCTGACGGTAGGCCTCGCCGGCGACGGACGCCCGCCACGTGTCGACAGACACCGGGAGGTCGAAACGTGCGTTGAGTCCGGCGACCGCAGGGACGACGCGGTCCAGCTCCTCGGACTCGGTGACTTCCGGACCTGGACCGGCCTTGACGCCACCCACGTCAAGGATGTCGGCGCCGTCGGCGACCAGGCGCTCCGCCCGGGCGTAGAAAGCGTCGAGGCTCCAGTAGGCGCCGTGGTCGTAGAACGAGTCGGGCGTCCGGTTGAGGATGCCCATGACCAGCGCCCGCGAGGTGAGGTCGTACGTGCGGTCGCCCAGTTGCAGGAGCATGGCTGGCGACGATACCGCGCTCCTCCCACCGCAGGCCCCAGCCGGCCTGCCCGCCGGCGACAGGGCGACCCTCTAGAAGAGCCGGGCAGTCAGCGCCTTGCGGTAGGCGGAGGTGCGGGGGTCGTCGGGTCCGAGGACCTCCAGCAGGTCGACGAACTCCTGGCGGGCGGCGTCGTCGCTGCGAACCCGGTCCAGCAGAGCGTCGAGCTTCTCCTCGATGCTTTCCTGGCCGGATTCGGAGTCCTCGAGGGCGGCGCCGACGCGGGCCTGGGCGGCGAGGCGCCGGGTCTCCGCCGTCTCGGGCAGCCGCGCCAGCAGGGCCAGCGCCTCCCGGCGAGACTCGGCGTCCGCGCGGTCGCTCGTCAGGAGGGCTACGAGGGCGAGGATGGCCCTCTCGTTGGCGGGCTCGAGAGCTCGACGGCCCGCCGCAGGGATGCCTCGTCCCCCGCAGCGATGAGACTGTCCACCTCGCTGGGGGCGGCGTTGAGGCCTGCGATCCACTGGCGGACCGCGGACTCGGGCAGCGCCCCGACGAAGCTGTCGAGGACCTTGCGGTCGCGGATGGCATACACGGCGGGGATCGACTGCACCTGGAAGGTGGCCGCGGAGCGGGGGTTGGAGTCGACGTCGATCTTCACGAGCTCGGCGCCGGGGGTCTGGCCCACCACCTTCTCGAGGATCGGACTGAGCGTCCGACACGGAGCGCACCACGCCGCCCACAGGTCGACGATGACCGTGGCCTCACGGGAACGCTCCAGCACGTCACGCTCGAAGGTCGCATCTGTCACGTCCATCGCTGCTCGCATCCTTCCGGTCGGTGTGTCTCTCAGGTTCGGCGCGGTCCCTGCCAACTACGGTGCAGGGCATGGACGACCGCACGGCTCCTCTCCCCGAGGGTACCGACGACTCCGGGGCGACCGGTAGACCGGCGCCTGTCCCGGGCGTCGCCGACCCGGCGGCGACCGACACCCCTCGGGGTATCCACGCTGATAGCGTCAGCGCCTGGTTCGCGCAGAACATTCCCCGCGCCGCCCCGCCGCTCACCTTCGAGCGCGTGGAGGGCGGACGGAGCAACCTCACGTTCGTGGTGACCGACAGAACCGGTGAGCGGTACGTGCTGCGCCGGCCCCCGACCAGCCACCGGCTGCCGACCGCGCACGACATGGGCCGAGAGTTTCGGATCATCTCCGCGATGGGGCCCGCGGGTGTTCCGGTCCCCCCGGCTCTCGGCCTCTGCACCGACGAGTCCGTCAACGACGCACCCTTCTACGTCATGGGCTTCGTCGACGGAGTGATCACCCGCTCGGAGGAGGATGCGGAGCTTCTGGACGAGACGACGCGTCGCCGCGCCGGTATCGCCCTCGTCGACACCCTCGCCCAGATCCATTCCGTCGACCCCGACGCCGTCGGCCTCGGCGACCTGGGGCGCAGGGAGGGGTACATCGCCCGCCAGCTGCGCCGCTGGTACGACAACTACCGGGCCGCCAACCAGTCCCGGGGCGGCACCAGCCTCGCCGACGTCGACGAGGTGCACGACTTCCTCGAGGGGCGGATCCCCGAGCAAGGGCCGGCGACGATCGTGCACGGCGACTTCCGCCTGGACAACTGCATCCTCTCCCCGGACGGCAGCGTCATCGCGGTGCTCGACTGGGAGCTCTGCACCCTGGGGGACCCGCTGGCCGATCTCGGCCAGCTCCTCGTCTACTGGCCCGAGCCAGGCGAGCGTTCGGCGCTCGGCCACTCCCCCACCCGTGTACCCGGATTCCCGACCCGTGAGGAGGTCACCGTCCGCTACGCGGACACGTCCGGTCGGGATCTTTCCGGGCTCGAGTTCTACGTCGCTTTCGCCTACTGGAAGGTGGCCTGCATACTCGAGGGGGTGTACGCCCGCTACCTGGCCGGAGCGATGGGCGACGACGGCTTCGACGTCGGCTCCTATCCCTCGTCGATCGAGTGGCTGGCGGCGGAGGCGCGCTCGGCCGCGAGCCGCCTGGAAGGCTGAAGGTCGGGGAGGCAAAGGGGAAGGATGGCCGTTCGGTGACCAATCTTCGAAGCGAACCAGCCGGCACAAGCCGGCCGGAGACCGCGTGGGTGGTGCAGGGATGACCGATCTGGCGAGCGTCCACTCCTGGCCCACCCTCGAGCGGCCCCTCCTGGTGACCGTGATGGAGGGCTGGATCGACGCCGGCGCCGCGGCGGCAGCCGCCGTCTCGACCCTGCTCGCCTCCATGCCCCACGACCTCGTCGCCACCTTCGACGCCGACGAGCTGCTCGACTACCGGGCTCGACGCCCGGTGTTGCGCATCGTCAACGGGGTCGACACCGAGCTGACCTGGGCCGAGATCCGCCTGCACCACGCCACCAACCGCACAGGAAGGAGCGTCCTCCTGCTCACCGGCCCGGAGCCGGACATGCGATGGCACCGCTTCGTACGCGAGGTCGTGCAGCTGGCTGCCCGCCTGGGGGTGGAGCTGGTGGTCGGCCTCGGCGCGTTCCCGGCGCCGGTGCCCCACACCCGGCCGGTTCGCCTCGTGGGCACCTCGACCGACTCGGAGCTGGCGGGACGGGTGGGCTACCTTCCCGCCGGCATCGACGTCCCGGCCGGCGTGCAGGGCGCTCTCGAGTTCGCGTTCGGCGAGGCGGGAATCCCCGCGGTGGGCCTGTGGGCCCGGGTCCCGCACTACGCGTCGGCGATGCCGTACCCGGCCGCCTCGGCGGCCCTGCTCGAGGGGCTGGCGCGAATCGCCGCCATCGAGGTCGACACCACCTCCTTGCGCACGGCCGCCGCTGCCACCAACAAGCAGATCCAGCAGCTGATCGCTGCCAGCGAGGAGCACTCCGCCATGGTCCACCAGCTCGAGCAACAACACGACCAGGAGGAGGGCATGTCGGCCACCGATTTCGGCGACCTTCCTTCGGGCGACGAGATCGCCGCCGAGCTGGAGCGCTTCCTCCGCGGCGACCGCGGCGACCGCGGCGACCGCGGCGACCGCGGCGACCTGGGCGACCTGGGCGACCTGGGCGACCGGGGGTGAACGCCCGGCAGCCGTGCCGGTAGGCTCCCCCCATGAAACTCGACGGGGGAATCGGCGCCAATCTCGCATCCGCGGCCAGCGACGCGCAGAAGGCCGAAAACGACGGCTACGACGGCGCGTGGGCCTCAGAGACGGGGGGCCACGACCCCTTCTTCGCGCTCCTGCTCGCCGCCGAGCACACCGAGAGGATCGAGCTCGGCACCGGCATCGTCGTCGCCTTCGGCCGCACACCGATGATCGTCGCGGGCCAGGCGTGGGACCTCAACCATTTCTCGCGCGGCCGCTTCCTCCTCGGCCTCGGATCCCAGATCAAGCCGCACATCGAGAAGCGCTACTCGATGCCCTGGTCCCACCCTGCGCCCCGAATGAGGGAGTTCATCTCCGCCATGCGCGCCATCTGGGACAGCTGGCAGAACGGCACCAAGCTGGACTTCCGCGGGGATTTCTACACCCACACCTTGATGACCCCGTTCTTCATGCCCGGGCCCAACGAATACGGGGCGCCCAGGGTGCTCCTGGCCGCGGTGGGAGAGGGCATGACCCGTGTCGCGGGCGAGGTCGCCGACGGGCTCCTCGTCCACGGCTTCACCACGGAGCGATACCTGCGAGAAGTCACCGTCCCGGCCATCCATGCGGGGCTGGCGGCGTCGGGCCGAAACCGAGACCAGTTCGAGGTGTCCTACCCGGCGTTCGTGGTCGCCGGGGACACCGAGGAGCAGATGGTCGCGGCGATGGACGGCACCCGCAAGCAGATCGCCTTCTACGGCTCCACCCCGGCGTACCGCCCTGTGCTCGAGCTGCACGGATGGGGGGACCTGCAGACCGAACTCAACACGCTGTCCAAGCAGGGCCAGTGGGACGAGATGAGCCGCCGCATCGACGACGAGATCCTCAACGCCTTCGCCGTCGTCGGAAGCCCCGAGCAGATACCCGCTCTGCTCATGCGCCGCTTCGGCGACCTCGTCGACCGGATCAGCCTCTACAGGCCCTACCAGGACGGCGGCGGCGACGTCGTACCCCGCATCATGGCCGGCCTCAAGAACATCTGACCCATCGCCGAGGCGCTACACGACGACGTTGACCAGCCGCGGCGGCCGTGCCACGACTTTGGCAGCCCGCCGGCCCTCCAAGGACTCCGCGACCTTGGGGGCGGCCAGGGCCAGGGCGACCGCTTCGTCCTCTCCGATGTGCGCGTCGACCTCGAGGCGGGCACGCAGCCGGCCGTTGACCTGGACGACCATCGTCACCGTGTCCACCTTGACCAGCGCCGGGTCGGCGACCGGCCACGGCTGGGCGTGCACCGCGCTGCCCACCCCGTGGCGAAGCTCCCACAGCTCCGCCGTGATGTGGGGGACCATGGGGGCGAGCAGCACCAGCAGGGAGTCGACGGCGAAGTCCACCGTGGCTCGGCGGGCGCCCTCGGCCGCCTGCACGTGGCGGTACAGGGTGTTGACGAACTCCATGGCCGCGGCGACGGCGGTGTTGTAGGACCAACGGTCGCAGTCACGGCTGAACCGGTCGATCAGCCGGTGGGTGTCTTTCTCCAGATCCCTGTCGGCCTCGGTGGGATCCCGGTCGACCAGCGTCGCCCGCTCCAGGCCGCCCGCCCCCAGGCGCCACACGCGCCCGAGGAACCGGTGGCAGCCCTCGATCATCTGGTCGGTCTGGTCGCTCCAGTCGAAGTCGTCTCCGGGAGGGCCGACGAAGAGGTGAAAAAGACGCAGCGAGTCGGCCCCCACGCCGGCGAAGTAGCGCTCGGGGGCGATGAGATTGCCCTTGGACTTCGACATCTTCGAGCCGTCCATCGTGATCATGCCCTGGGTGAACAGCCGCTCGAAGGGCTCGCGCACCTCCTTGGGCGCCAGGCCCACCTCGCCCAGCGCCCGCGTGTAGAAGCGGGCGTAGAGCAGGTGCAAGATGGCGTGCTCGATGCCGCCGATGTACTGGTCGACGGGCATCCAGCGCCGGGCGGCAGCCTGGTCGATGGGGACCTCTGCCGTCCACGGTTCGCAGAACCTCTCGAAGTACCACGACGAGTCCACGAAGGTGTCCATCGTGTCGGTCTCGCGCTCGGCGGGACCGCCGCACTCGGGGCAGGTGGTCCGCAGGAAACCCTCGTGGTAGCGCAGCGGGGACTCCCCCGTCGGGCGGAACTCGACGTCGTCGGGCAGCAGCACCGGCAGCTGGTCCTCGGGGACCTTGACGATTCCGCACCCGGGGCAGTGCACGACCGGGATGGGGCATCCCCAGTACCGCTGGCGCGACAGCAGCCAGTCCCGCAACCGGTAGTTGACGGTGCGCTTGCCGATCCCCTGCTCCTCCAGCCAGGTGATCGCCCGCGCCTTGGCGGCGGCGACGCCGAGGCCGTCGAGCCACCGGCTGTTGATGGCCGGCCCGTCGCCGGTATAGGCCTCGCCCTCCCAGCCCTCGGGGGGCGCCACCGTCCGGACGATCGGCAACCCGTATGCGGTCGCGAACTCCCAGTCGCGCTGGTCCTCGCCCGGCACCGCCATGATCGCCCCGGTTCCGTAGCTCATCAGCACGTAGTCGGCCAGGTAGATGGGCACTTCCTGCCCCGTGAAGGGGTTCAGAGCGCGGGCGCCGGTGAACACGCCGCGCCGCTCGAAGGGCGCCTCCCCCGACTGTCGCTCGATGTCGGACTCGCTGCGCACCCTCTCCACGAACGCGCGCACCTCGGCGCGCCGCTCCTCCGCGACGATCACCTCCACCAGGGGATGCTCGGGGGCGAGGACGACGAAGGTCATGCCGAAGGAGGTGTCGGGACGCGTCGTGAACACCCGGATCGACTCGCCGGTGCCGGCCACGGCCAGGTCGAACTCGGCGCCTTCCGAGCGACCGATCCAGTTGCGCTGCATCGTCTTCACCCGCTCCGGCCAGTCGAGGTCGTCGAGGGCGTCGAGGAGCTCGTCGGCGTAGGCGGTGATGCGGAAGAACCACTGCTCCAGGTCGCGCTTGACGACCAAGTCGCCGCTGCGCTCGCAGGTCCCGTTGGGGAGGACCTGCTCGTTGGCGAGGACGGTGTGGCAGCCGGGGCACCAGTTGACCGGGGCGTTCTTCCGGTAGGCCAGGCCGGCGTCGAGGAACTTCTGGAAGATGACCTGGTTCCAGCGCATGTACAGCGGGTCGTGGCTGCGGATCACCCGGCGCCAGTCGTAGCTGGCCCCGAGCCGCTGCAAGCTCGACTTCAGCTCCCCTATGCGGGCCTCGGTGAAGATGCGCGGGTGAACCCCGGTCTTGATGGCGGCGTTCTCGGCAGGCAGGCCGAAGCTGTCGAACCCGATGGGGCTCAGCACGGCGTAGCCCTGCATGGTCCGTCGGCGGACCAGGAGGTCCCCGAAGGTGTAGTTGCGCACGTGGCCCTGGTGGGCGGGGCCGCTCGGGTAGGGGTACATGCAGAGGACGTAGTAGGGGGGGCGGGGGTCGTCGTTGTCGACCTGGTAGGCGCCCTCCTCTGCCCAGCGCCGCTGCCATTTGGCCTCGACGGCCTGGGGGTCGTAGTGCTCTGCCATGGCCTTACATGCTACCGGGAGGCCGTGGGGGCTCTTCGACGCCCCGCCGGGCCGGCCCGGCCGTGACCGCCAATGCCCCCGTCCCGCGACGGCCTCCGGGGCGGGCCGTGGGTGGAACGCCGGCGCCGGCTGCTAGGCTGGCGCCCACCATCTGGGGGCGTAGCTCAGTTGGTAGAGCGCTTGCATGGCATGCAAGAGGTTCGTGGGTTCGATTCCCATCGCCTCCACTCGTGTTTCGTATTCGAGCTCGGGCACGTTGAAGATGTCGTCGAAGGGCGGCCGGTACTGCTCACCGCAGAGCCGGCCGTCTTTCACGTCCAGCCGCTCGAACACCGCCGCGTTGAACTGCTTGCGGGTGCGGTCGCTGGCCTTGCGGTAGGCGTCGCCACAGCGGGTGGCGAGATCGGCTGCCAGCTCGAGGATCTCCTGCCACTCGGTGAGGTTGGCGTCGAGGTCGCCCAGTCGGTCCTTGACGGCGGTGAGGTCGGCGCCGATGCGGGCCTGTTCGGTCTTCAAGGTGGCGACGTCGATGGCGCCGGCGTTGTAGGCGTCGAGCAGCTTGCGCCGTCGGGTCTCGGCCTTGGCGAGGCGGCGGGTGAGCAGTTCCCGTTGGGCGGCGTCGGCCCGCTGGCGCTCGACGATCTCTGCGGCCATCTCCTCGCGGAGGCGTCCGGCCCAGGACTCGGGCAGCTGGATGCGCGAGTACAGGTCCTCGACTTGGGCTTCGGGGTCGCCGGCGGGGACGTAGCGCTCCCGGCAGGTGCCGGCGGGGTCGTTCTTCTGGCCGAGGCAGAAGAAGTAGGTGTAGGCGCCCTTGGAGTGCTGGATCGACAGGCGCCGGCCGCACACCCCGCAGTGGAGCAGGCCTTTGAGGAAGTGGGGGTGCTTGCGCTCCCTGGTCCCCCGCGCCGCCCGGGCGGCGAGCAGCTCTTGGACCCGGCGGAAGGTCTCGGCTGTGGTGAGCGGCTGGTGGGTGGCGGGGTGGCGGACGCCGTTCCACTCCACGATGCCGACGTAGGCCGGGTTGGCGAGGACCTTGGCGAGTCCCTGCCAGGTGATCGCCGCAGGGGGCTTGGCCCGGCTGCCCCGGTTGGTGAGGCCCCGGTGGGCCAGCTCTCCGGCGAGGCGCTGCAGGGTCCACTCCCCGGTGGCGTAGTGCTCGAAGGCCATAGTGACCAGCGGGGCGCGATCGGGGTCGGCGACGATGCGGGCCACCTGGCGGCCGCCGCCCAGCTCCCGCAGGTTCAGATAGCCGAGCGGGGCGCCGTGGGGGAAGCCGCCCTGCTTGGCCTTCTGGGTCATGCCCTTTTTGATCTCGGCCGCGAGGTTGGCCGAGTAGAACTCGGCCATCAGCGCGTGGATGCCCTCCACCAGGCGGCCCGAGACGGTCTCCTCGACGTTCTCGGTAACCGAGACGAGCGCCACACCCTTGCGGCGGAGGAGTGCCCGGATGGCGACGTGGTCCTCCATGTTGCGGGCGAGGCAGTCGATCTTGTGCACCACCACCGCGTCACATCGCGATCCTCCGCGATCCGAGCGAGCATCGCCTGCAGGGCCGGCCGGTCGGCGGAGCGGGCCGACTCGCCCCTGTCCGCGTACTCGTCGACGAGGTCCCAGCCGGCGTCTCGGACATGTCGGATGCACGCTTCGCGCTGGGCGGGGATCGAGAACCCCTCGGCGCCTTCGCCTTTCTCGGCCTGCTCTCGGGTGGAGACCCGCAGGTAGATCACACAGCGCATCGACTTGTCCTCCTTCGGCTCCGATCCCCCATGAGGGCTCCCTCCGTGCCTGATTGCAAGTCCTTGTCCATCAGCCGGCCTGTTCGTCGGACCACCGGCCGGTGTCCCGGTAGCGGGCGGCTCTCGCCAGACGGGCCGACGATTCCGCGGGGCGGGGCCAGCCGGCCAGGTCGGCCAGGCGCAGACGAACGTCGTCGGCGTCGAGCGGCGCCTACACGGCGCCTGCCGGCGTGGGGGCACCGGCGTGGGTGGTGGTGGCCACCGCCAGCCCCCAACCGCCCAGGGCGGCCCTGGCGCCGGCCTCCCGGCGGGGACCGGGCACCACCACCAGCAGCCACAGCTCGACGCCCCACGCCTCCTCCAGGCGGGCGTAGTCGTCCGCCTTGGATCCCAGACCGGCGAGGGTCTCGGTTCCCCGGTCGTACTCCAAGCAGAACGTCACCTTGGCTGCGCCCTCCCGCCACGGCGGACTCGTTCGGCCAGCTTGGCCCTCTCGTACTCGGCAAACAGTCCCTGGACCCCGACCAGTAGCCGGGCCTGGGGGTCGTCATCGATGGGCGGGGAGTCGGTGAAGCACACCTGGACCCCGAAGCGGGCCAGCTCGTCGATGACCAACACCTGGTAGGCGAAGGAGCGGGCCAGACGATCCGGCGAGAGGCACCACACCTGCTGGGGCGCGGTTGGTTGGGACTACGGGTGGGGACGTGGTCCGCTTCGACGGTCCCACCAGGTCACGAGCTCGGCGTCGGGCATCGCCCGGGCGGCGGGCCGGCGGACAGACACCGAACAGTTGGGCAACATCCGCTAGACACGGCGACCGACACCACTAGACACCTTCGCCACTTCGGCGCAGAGGACGGAGCTGCTTCCTGGCGTACGGTTCCTTCAGATACAAACCCCTGCCCGTAGCGTCACACCTCAGCGTGGCCCGGAAAACCAGCTCTGCGTTCGACGCTTCTTGTTGCCTTTGCCGATGATCCGCAGAACCCGGTGCCCTCGTTCGAAGGCCATGTCCTCGACGTTGGTCTCACACGCCTCGCTGACCCGGAGGCCATTCAAGCCGAGCAGCACGGTCACGGCGGCGTGGGCGTGATCGAACCGCTCCGCGGCGAAGAGGAATCGTCCTAGCTCGCCACGGTCCAGTCCGCGCCGCTCCGAAGGGTGCACGGTCGGGCGGCGAACGTACTGAGCCGGGTTCGAGGCGATGCGCCCGTCGATGTGAGCGAAGCGGTAGAAGCCGCACGCGGTGGACTGACCCCGGTCGATGGTCGAAGCTGCCAGCTTCCGCTCCTCCTTGGAGGTTCGGTACAACTCGAGATGGGTCCGGGTCGCTTCGAGCACGCCCAAGCCGTGATCGGCGGCCGACTGGAACAGGTTGCGCAGGTCATGACGGTAGGCGTCTAGGGTCCGGCCGCTAATAGCGGGCCAGGAAGGCGATCGCCGCCAACTCAGCTTCGCCGATCAGATCAGGTTCGTTCGTCTCGATGACGGCATGACTGTGTGAACCGATGGTGGTCATGGCATCCTCCTTCAGTCGGAAGACCCAGCCAACACCCACCCCACAGCGAGGTGTCTGTAGGCGCCGGACGGTAGGAATCTGCCACCTCAGGGCAAAGAACGGGATATCTCATGTCTCTCAGTCAGATATCCTGGTGGCTGTGACGAAGCGGCTGATCGAAGTTGACGACGACAAGCTGGCTCTGGTGCGGAACCTTCTGGGCACCACGACCCTGAAATCCACCGTGGACGCCGCCCTCGAGGAAGTCCTTGCTCTCGACCGGCGCCGCCGAGCCCTGCTCGCCGAGCGTGGTCACGAAGACCCGCTAGCCGATCCCGACCGCCGGCAGGCGGCGTGGCGCTAAGGCCTTACTACCTCGGCGACACATCTGTCCTGTCCCGCCGGCCGAAAGTGGCCGAGCGCCTGGATCCGCTCCTCGAGGCAGGACTTGTAGCCCGCTGCACGATCACCCACCTCGAAGTCGGGTACTCCTCGACCGGCCCCGCCGACCACGAAGCCATGCGGCAGCAGCGAAGCGCATGGCCCTTCGTCTCGATGAACCAAGAGGTACTGGACCGGGCGGTAACTATCCAGGACCGCCTTGCCCAACGAAGCCACCACCGCGGAGCAAAGATCGCTGACCTTCTCATCGCGGCCGCAGCCGAGTCCGCCGGCCTCGTAGTGCTCCACTACGACCACGACTTCGACCTCATCGCCGACGTCACCGGCCAGCAGACCGAATGGATCGTCCCCGCAGGCACGATTCCCTAAAAGCGCTGACCATCCCACGGCCGGCGATCGTGGGCACCTGGTCGTTGTGGTACTGGGGCGCGTGTCAGGGGACGGGGCGGCCAGGGATCGACCTGGCCTCCGACCAGGGCGGGCAGCAGGGCAGAACGGCCGGCGAGGAAGAGTCCACCGATGGCGAGGGACGATTTCCCGGTCAGACCGCCGAGGAAGATCTGGGCGCGGGGGCGGACCGCACCCCGAGCAGGCCCGTCACCCAACTCGCCGCGATCGCGAGGTCGGCGAGCACCATCCCCGAAACGGGGGACAGCATCAGCACCATTGCAGCGGCTCGCGAGCCCGAGCTGGCCGCCCCGGCGGAGAGCAGGACCTGGGTTGGGGTCTCCACCCCGGTGCCGTGCAGGACACCCACTGCGAATGCCGAGCCCGGAGGATGCGGTGGAGTTCGGCGAGCGCGGCACGTTTGTCTGGCGCGTACTGGAACGCTTCAATCGTCATGACCGAATCGGCGGCGCCGTCGGTGAACACCGTCAAAGGCCTCCCTCATCTTGCAGTCGTCAGAAGCCGCAAGAATGACGAGGCCTTTGGCGCGAGTGGCGGACCTATGACAAAGAGCCGGGCCCTCACCGCCCCCCACGCTTCATCGCGAAGAGCCCCTTTACACGGAGTCGAGCATACAAGTAGCCGCGGGCCCGTCACGGTGACCGGGCCGGCCAAACCTTGGCGCCCGGCGGGGTGTCAAGATGCTTCTCGCTGAGTTCGACTACGACCTGAAGCCGACGCCGTCTTTGCCGTTGATCGACACGACCAGGGAGCGCCGGCTCCCGTCGTGATGTCGCAGGCCGGGCACTCCAAAGGGGGCCGAAGCTACGGCGTCTTGGTCGGCGCGGCGCAGGCCGGGCTATCCGCGCGACCCGCTACGAGCCGCAGCCCAGTACTGCCTGGATTCGTCGGGAGTCGGCGACCAACCGGGAGGCGGTGCGGTTCGGGATCTTCTTGCCGGCTTGTGCCTCGACCTCGTCGATGAGGCTACCGAGGTCGTCGCAGGCGGTGGCCGTGTCGTTGGATGCCAGGGCGGACCGGGCGGCGCTCACCTTGGCCGCCAGGCTGTTGCCCGGCCCCACCGCCTGCACCTCCTGGGAGAGGTCCGACAGTTGCTGGGCGGCCCCTTTCACAGTGACGGTGAAGGACTGGCTGACCGAGCTGGGCGTGTCGTCGGTGTCGCTGGCGCCGCAGGTGACGTCGGTCGTGCCGATGGGGAAGGTGCTCCCCGGTGGTGTGCTGCAGGTCACCCCAGGCGGGCTGGCGTCGTCGCCATCGGATGCGGTGGGCCGGGTGTAGTTCACGACGGCTCCGGCCGGGCTGGTGGCGTCGACTGTCTGATCGGTGGGCACGTTGGTCAGTGCCAGGTCCTCGTCGGGCCCGGTTACGGTCAACGGAACCGAGAGGCTCCTGGGGGAGCCGTCGGGCGCCCAGCCGGTCTCTATGAGGGTGTGCGGACCGGGCGGGAACCTGGCGGGCAGTTCGACGTTGATGCTGCTGTCGCCCTGGTCGTCGGCCGGCAGCACCGCAAGGGTGACCGATGTGGAATGGGCGGTGACGGTGACGTCGGTACCGGGCTCCCAGCCGGTGGAGACCACGTTGAAGGTGACCTGGTCGCTGGCAGAGACGCTGCCGCTGGCAGGCGCGGAGAGGTTCACGCTCGTCAGGCCCGCCCCGCTCTGCTGGGCGGTGTTGGTCAGCTGCTGCCAGGTGGAGGATTCCAGCGCCCCGCCGGTGCAGTTCGGCGAGCCGTTGCCCGCTTTGATGAGGCTGCTGTAGCTCGCTGACAAGTTCAGATTGAGCAGGCCGACCACTCCCGTGTCGTACTGCTCGCCCCAGTTGTAAGGCGCGCTCGCCCCGGGGCTGGAGATACCGGTAATTCCAGCGGCGGCACCCGCCAACCCGACGTTCAAGGTGGCGCCACTCACGAAGTTGTCGATGATCGAGTTGCTGTTCACGTTAGACGGCCAGGTCGTGGTCGGATCACCGACGTAGCCGAAGGAGAAGACGGCGGTGATCGGCAGGGACTCGCCCAGACCCACGCCCAGACCCACGCCTCCGTAGATGCTTCCGTCGCAGGTGATTGCCACGCTGAAAGTGCCGGTCGCCCCGTCGGGGAGGCCTCCGCTGATAGCAGCCACCACGTAATCCGGCTGCCTGAAGCTGCTGCCGAAGCCCAGGACGTCCCCCATGGTGGCGATGTCCTGGCGGATGCAGCCGTCGGGGCCCAGACTCGAAAGGTTGCAGCCGGACGCCGATGTGAACGGGGCGTCGACGTAGATCGGCTCGGACACCGTCACCTTCTGTCCGTTGGTGCCTGTGGCAACCAGCGTGATGGTGGTGCTCGTGTTGTTGGGCAGGTTGTTGCTCACCTCGCAACCGCCTGCCTGGGGGGTGCCGCTGCCCTCCTGCCAGGAGTAGCTGGCGATGCCCCCCGACTGGGTGCACGCGTCGAAGATCACTGTGGCGCTGCTGGTCGACCCTCCTACCGTGTTCGGTTGGATCGTCCATGTGAATCCGGCTACCGGGGGCACGTTCACCTGGATGGTCGTGACCGACGTTCGCGTCCCCGAGGGATCGGTTACCGCGAGCGAGACGGTGTGGGTGCCCACGGTGAAGCCGTAGACGAAGCTGCACTGGGCCGTGTCGGTGGAGGGAAAGTACGGGTTGTCGTCCACGGTCCACGAGTAGCTGGCAGCGTTGGTCGAGTTGCACCCGTTGACGGTCGTCTCGACGAGGGTGCCGCCGTTCTGGGTCGGGGCGTCGGACGCGCTGAGCACGGCGGTGACCGGCTCAAAGTCGACGTACACGTCGGTCGTCGCGGTGACACTCGTAGTGAGAGCGCACTGCTCGCCGACCGGGTTGACGGTCACGGGGCCGCTGCAGCCGCTGATGTTGGCGAGGATCGAGCGGGAGTCGGGCGTGACGGTGAGGGTCAACTGCTGCCCGTTGGGGAACTGCGCCGAGCAGGTGCCGGGGCAGTCGATGCCCGACGGGGCCGAGGTGACCGTCCCTCCACCGGATCCGTCGAGGTACACCTGGACCGAGGGCGCCGAGCCCGTGGCGGTCACGATCCCGCCGTTGCCGTCGCCCAGCACGCACAACGTCGTGGTCGGGCACGACGCCGCCCCCAGCAGGTCCGGGTCGACCTTGGCGACCGTCCAGGAGGTGCTGCTGGCCGGGGCGGTCGAGGTGAGGACGTTGCCGGCGCCGTCGACGGCCACGCACAGCCCACCGGAGGGCGCGCACGACACCGCTGTCAGGGCCTGGCCGTCGATCGTCGTCGCAGTCCACGCAGCCGCCCCGCCCGCCGGGTTGGTGGAGCTGACCGCGTTCCCCGCGCCGTCGACAGCCACGCACAGCGACGCGCTCGAGCACGACACCCCGTAGAGCGGCTGGGTGCCGTCGATGTCAACCATGGTCCAGGTGGGGCTCGCCGCTGCGGGGTTGGTGGAGGTCGCGACGTCGCCCTGCTGGTCGACGGCGACGCAAAGCGTGGTCGTCGGGCAAGACACGGCATCGAGAGTGCTGGATGCGTCGACCTGCTGAACCGTCCACGTCGACGACGAGCCGGCGGTCGGGTCGGTGGAGGTGACCACGTCACCGGTGCCGTCGACCGCGACGCACAACGAAGTCCCGGGGCAGGACACGCCGGACAGCGCGTTGCCGTTGTCGACGTAGGAGCCCTGCCACGACAAGGTCCCCCCCGTCGGGTCGGACGAGGTGAACATGGTGTAGCCGCCGAAGCTCCTGCCGGTGGCAGCGACCGCGCAGAACGACGCCGACGGGCAGGACACGCCGGTGAAGACGTTCAGCTGGTCGGCGGTGACGCCGGAGTCGCCGATCTGCTGCTCGCTCCACGAGCTCTGGCCACCGGCGGGATCGGCGGAGGTGACGACGTTGCCGGCGTCGTCCACCCCGGCGCAGAACGTCGAAGACGGACACGACATGCCCATCAACGCGTTGAACCGGTCCAGGGAGTAGGATCGGTTGGGTTGGGCCACGGTCC
This sequence comes from Actinomycetes bacterium, assembly GCA_021788115.1. GTDB lineage: Bacteria > Actinomycetota > Acidimicrobiia > Acidimicrobiales > Palsa-688 > JAJYLA01. The sequence continues at coordinate 26,291 of JAJYLA010000016.1, forward strand.
AGGTGGGTGTGGAGGCGCCGGGATTCACAGAGGTGACCACGTCTCCCAGGTCACCGACTCCCACGCACAGCGTCGTGGTCGGGCACGACACGCCCTGCAGCGGACCGTACGGGTCGGCTTGAACCTGGGTCCACACCGGCGAAGCCGCGGCAGGGTCACTCGACGCGAATGCGTTGCCCGAATCGTCGACGGCCACGCAGAACGAGTCGACCGGGCAGGACACGCTCACGAGATTGCTGGCGCCAGAGAGGGTGGTCGACTGCCAGGTCGGCGTCGCCGACGCCGGGTCGGCAGAGACCACAATCCCCGAGTTCCCGGCGCCTGCGCACATCGCGTTGCTCGAGCACGAGATCGCGCCCACGTTCGCGCTGCTATGTGTCCACGCCGGCGATCCGCCGGTCGGGTCCGACGAGGTGAAGACGTAACCGTTACCCGTCACCGCGCAGAACGGTCCCGTGACGCAGGAGACCCCAGCGGTCCCGTACACGTCGCCCGCGTTGGTGAGGCTGCTGGAAGCGGTCCACGCCGATGCTCCCCCGATGGGGTCGGTCGACACCAGCGCCCCACCGAGCCCGTCTCCGGCCACGCACAGCACGGAGCTGGCGCACGAAACGCTCTCCGGCCCGTCGGTGCCGGACAGGTCGGCGACCGTCCAGGCGGACGGGCCGCCGGCAGGATTGGTGGACGTGACGATCTGCGAACCTTGTCCCTGACCGCCGCTGCCCACCGCCACGCAAAACGACGCCGTCGGGCACGAGACCGCGGTCAAATTCAGACTGCTGCTCAACACGGCGGTCGACCACGCCGACGCACCGCCGACCGGGTTGGTCGAGGTGACGATCTCGTCCTGTAACAGGTACGGCTCGCGGACGAGGTTCTCGGAGGTGCCGACGGCGACGCACAGTGTCGTCGTCGGACAAGAGATAGCCGTCAGGTCTGACGGGCTGAGGGGATCCGGCGCGGCGTACGGCGGCTGACCGTCGACCTGGACCGGTGCCGACCAGATGAGCGCACCGGACCCGCCGGAGGCGGCGGCCACCCCACCGCCTATCACGGAAGAGACCAACGCGATCGCGGCGAAGAGCACCGCGGCCGCCGGAGCTCGGTGCCTCCTGGCCGGGCGACCGTCCATAAGAGACGTCGACCTCGAGGACATCCCCGACGCGAACGGGCGCCGCAGGTTGCCGACGGTGGCGCTGACCCCATGGAAGCGCATTTGCCTGCCCCTTCTCCCAATGCTGCCGAGCGCCAGTCTTCCATCGCGAGAATCCCTGGTCAAGGCGCGCCGTACCTTCGACCGCCCCGCCATGCCTCATGCAATCGCCGCTGGGCCCGGCGATGTGCACTGGGTTGCCCCGGACGCGGAGGGTAGGTTGGTTTCTCGATGCTGCTGGTCGGCACAAGGCAGGGTCTTGTCGACCTCGACACGGGTGACGCCCTTGTCGAAGGGCACACCGTCACCGCCTTGGCACCGGGACCGAAAGGCTGGCTCGCACTCTTGGACCGCCAGGTCCTCGTCCGCCTCGAAGACGAAGAGGTCGTGACCGTCGATCAACTGCCGACCGGCGACGGCCAGAGCCTGGGTGTCCTGGCGGATGGAACTGCGGTCGTTGGCTGAAGTGGCGCCCGTATCGCCATCGTCGGCGACCAGGTGGACGACGTGATCTCTTTCGACGAGGTGCCGGGTCGGGACCGCTGGAAGAACCCGGCCAATCCGTCGCCCGATACCCGCTCCATGGCAACTAGCGGCGACGACCTGTGGGTGAACGTCCACGTCGGCGGCCTGTGGCGCTTGCGCAACCGGGGGCAAAGCTGGCAGGGGGTCATCGAACCTGAGGCTGATATCCACGAGGTGCGGGCGAGCAACGAATCGGTGGTCGTCGCGGCCGCAGTGGGATTCGCCTGGAGCCAGGACCGCGGGACGACCTGGTCATGGACCACCGAAGGTCTCCACGACACTACCTGCGGGCCGTGTGCATCGACGGTGAGACCGCCTACGTCTCCGCGTCAGACGGGCCGTCCACTGATCGTGGCGCGGTGTACCGGGCACCGCCGGCTCGAAGTTCGCGCGTTGCGAGGGTGGTCTGCCCGAATGGTTCGCCGGCAACGTCGACACCGGGCGCCTGGACGCTGCCGGCGGCCGTGTCGCGATCGGGTTCGGCGAGGAGGCCTATGTCTCTGACGACGACGGTGAAACGAGAGCACCTCGCACGTCTCGATCTGGCAGAAGGCCCCCGCATCCGCTCAATGAGCACCGGACGGCCCGGAGCCGGCGTTTCGAGGCAGTCCGATGCTTGGGATACAGGGAGACGGCCGCGGGGTGTTTTGGGGCATTCTCGGCCACCCCAGACGCTGGAAAGACGCGCTTGTGGCTATCCCACGGGGCGGATGGTGTGTGAACCGGTTCGGCGAGGTAGAGAGATCACCGGGCCTGCGTGGGTGATAGCCGTGCCAGTCGTCGGGCGGGGATGAGCCCTGCGACTCACCGCCGAAAGGCAGGCCGACGATACGAAGGGGGCTCTGGAGAGTCGGGCTTTACGGATCCCGTGAGCGCCGCCACCACCGGCACGGTCCTCGCCTTGGACTGGCACTTCCCGGGGCCGCGGGTACTTCAGCGACACACCACAGACCTGCGGCGTGATGAACTAGGCCCATGCGTTCCCCCATCACGATCTCCCGGACCCCTCCGGACGGGTATCCGGACGTCTACACTCCGGGAGCATTGGCGACTCTGGAAGCTCTCGCTCCCCTCGACGGGCGACGCCTGGAGCTCATGGACTCGCGAATCGATCGCCGCCGCCGACGAGCCGCCGAGGGCGAACACCTCAGCTTCCTGCCCGAGACCGCAGTGATTGATGGCACCATCACAGTTGCCGATGCTCGGGCCGGCCGCTTCGAGGGAGCGGTGGTTCCCCACGACCTGCAGCGCCAGAGGATCCAGGGCACTGGGCCAGCAACAAAGCCCCGCGCATCTACGGCATCGGGGTTGCGCAATGTTGCCTACGCGTTGCTGTCTGGGGCCGACGGCTGGATCTTCGATGGCGAGGACGCCTTGGGCCAAGTCGATACCATGGCTCTGGACAACTTCCGGAATATCAAGCTGGCCTTCGCCGGCGACCCGCAGTTCCATGACGTCGCCCAGACCGTTGCCGGGGAGATGAACCACTGGTCTGTCGACTTCCACGGCCGGGAAATCATCTCCGACTGGCAGGAGCAGCTGCAGCTGACCACGCGCATCTTCCGAGCCCGTGGCCTCCATCTCGACGATCGCCATATCGCCCATGAGGACGGCCACGGTTACTCCGCAGGCATGGCCGACGCTGCGCTGTGCCTCGCCAACAACGCAGAGACGCTGCGCAGCCAGGGACGCTCGGTCGTTCTCTACCTGCCGAAGATACAGACAGCCTCCGAAGCCGCACACTGGGCCACCATCCTCGACGCGATCGAAGACCACCTTCGCCTCGACCGAGGCATTGTCCTCGTCTACGTCCTCGTCGAACAGCTCGAAGCGTGCTTTCAACTCATGGAGATCCGTGCCGTCCTCGGGCGCCACTTCGTCGGTTTCAATACCGGTCGATGGGACTGCATCAACTCGGTATCGGATGCACTCGCCTGGGACCCCGACTTCTTGAACCCCAACATCGATGCGATCACCATAACCTACGGGTGCATGCGGGTCTACGAGGACCGCGTCCGCCGCGCGGTCAACACCCCCGATCTCAACGGACACTACGCGCTATGGCAAGGCGGCATGGAAGCGAACATCCCGGTCGGCACCGACGCGGCCGTCGACGCCGCCATGCAGCGAGCAGTGGTGGGAGGGCGGCGCGAGCAGGTCGAGGGCGCCTCTGGGAAGTGGGTGGCCCACTGGAAGATGGTGCATGTCATGCGGCCGGTGTGGCAGGAGGTGGGAGACGACAACCAGCTCGGCAGGCCGTTCCCGCCGCTCACTTACGCCGCGCAGGACGCCAGCGCACTGCGGACGCTCGAGGACGCGCCCCGTACCGCTCGGGGTGCTCGCGACCTGATCAGTGTCGGCCTGCAGTACGGCAATGCGTTCGGTCGCGGTTTCCAGGCCGCAGCCCTCAAGCCAGCCGACTTCTTCGGCGACGACGGCGTCCTCTACCTGATGGAGGATGCTGCGACCGGTGAGATCCGCCTGTCCGTGCTTTGGGAATGGCTCCACAAGGGAGCTGCATTCACCGACGACGACGCCGACAGCGGGGTCAGGGCGGGCGAAACCCTGACGCGTGAGCTGTTCGCGCAACTATTGGAGGAAGAGCACGCCAAGCTTCTGCGAGCGACAGCAACGACGTGCACGACGACTCAAAAACCACGACGCTGCCCGTCGCCCGGGCAATCGTCGAGGCGTACGTGCTCGAGCCCGTCAAGGCGCCCTGGTACATCGACCTCCTCAACCTCAACCTCAATGTCACGGACCTTTCCGTGGCCGAAGGGCCGATCCGGAGGTTCCTCGACGCGTACGGCCGAGACGGCACCCGTATCACCCGCAACCTCGATTTCGACAGCGAGAACTGAGAGAGTCCACCATGACATTTGACGACAACGTCGCTGCTGCACGCGACTACATAGACAGTGACCGCTTCAGCGGCATCACCCGCCTTTACTCGGCCCGCCAAGTGGCCGAGCAGCAAGGGACCATCGAGAGCGGTTACCCAGTCGCCAGGGCCAACGCCGCCGCGTTCTACGACCGTTTACGGGAGCTCTTCTCGGAGCGCCAGTCGATCACCACTTTTGGTCCCTACTCACCGAGCCAGGCTGTGACGATGAAGCGAATGGGTATCGAGGGCATCTACCTTGGTGGCTGGGCGACGTCGGCCAAGGGCTCGGTTCAGGAGGATCCGGGTGCCGATCTGGCCAGCTATCCGCTCTCCCAGGTGCCCGATGAGGCGTCGGCCATTGTGCGTGCCCTCTTGACTGCCGACAGGAATCAGACATATCAGCGCTCGCGCCTGTCGGCCGCCGACCTCGCGAGTGCGCCCGAACCGGTCGATTACCGACCGTTCATCATCGCCGATGCCGACACGGGTCACGGCGGCGATGCCGCCGTGCGGAACCTCATCCGCCGGTTCGTCGAGGTCGGGGTCACCGGCTATCACATAGAGGACCAGCGCCCCGGCACCAAGAAGTGCGGCCACCAAGGCGGCAAGGTTCTCGTCGGCGTTGACGAACAGATCAAGCGCCTCAACGCCGCTCGCTTCCAACTCGACGTCATGCGGGTGCCAGGCATCATCGTGGCCCGCACCGATGCCGAGGCCGCGGACCTCCTCGACAACAGCGGCGACGAGCGGGACCACCCCTTCATCCTCGGAGCCACCCGCGCCGATGTCCCGTCTTACAAACTGACGACGCTGGCCCTGATGCGCGTCTTCCACAACGCAGGAGCCCATATCTTCAATGGCTTCACGCTCTACAAGGTCACCGACAAGGAATACGCAGCGGCCGACGCGTGGCTCGATCGCACGGGCATCGCTGCCTTGGCCCGCGCCGCGGCCGAAAACACCGCCGGCGCCGACGAGCCCGTCGTCGAGCAGGCCTTCGACAAGGTCGCCAATGAGATGGTCGGACGCTGGGAAGCCGAGTCCGGTCTCATGACCATCGGGGAGGCAGTGTTGGCTGCCCTGAAGAACCGGTTCGAAGACGGCGATGAGCCACCCATCAGCGAGGACGAGTTGAGTGCCTTCGCCGCGACGGCCTCGTTCTGGGCCGTGCGCAGCGAGGCGCGAGAACTCGGCATCGACTTCTACTGGGACGCCGAGGTGGCCCGCACTCCTGAGGGCTTCTACCAGGTCCGCGGCGGGCTGGACTATGCGATCCGCAAGTCCCTGTCGGTCGCTCCGTACGCCGATCTGGTCTGGATGGAAACTGCGTCCGCCGATATCCACGAGGCGCAGGAGTTCGCCGAGGCGATCCACGCGGAGTTCCCCGACAAGATGCTTGCCTACAACCTCTCACCGTCGTTCAACTGGGACTCGACCGGTATGACCGACGACGAGATGCGCGAGTTTCCAAAGAAGCTGGGCGAGGCCGGGTTCGTGTTCAACTTCATCACCTACGGTGGCCACCAGATCGACGGTGTCGCAGCCGAAGAGTTTGCGACGGCCCTTCTCGAGGACGGCATGCTGGCCCTGGCTCAGGTCCAACGGAAGATCCGCCTGCTCGAATCGCCCTACCGAACGCCGCAGACCCACGTCGGCGGTCCTCGCCTCGACGCCGCCTTGGCGGCATCGTCGGCGCGCACCGCGACGACGAAAGCCATGGGCAAGGGCTCGACGCAGGTCCAGCACCTCGCACAAACCGAACTTCCCAAGAAGGTGCTCGAGGACTGGCTCGCTGAGTGGAGGCAGGTCTACGGCTTCCAGGAGCCCCTCACGGTACGTCTGCGCCCGAGCCGCGAGGGTGCCGACGTCCTCGAACTGTCGGTGCTGGGTGTCGGCGGCGACGAGGACCGAAAGGCCAATCTGATCTTCGCTCTGATCACTGACCGCCATGGACAGGTCATCTTGTCGGTCCGGGACCAGAACACGTTCGGCTACGAACTGCGTCAGAAGCGCCTGATGACCCTCCTTCACCTCTACGTCCTCAAGCGATACCGGGTCTCCACTGTCCACTACGTCACACCAACCGAGGACAATGACAATCAGGCCAAGCGGATGGCGGAGCAGGGCATCTACTCCAAGGTGAACACCGAGGTGGGCCAGATCATCGTCGCCAAGGTCAACACCACGATGGTCGACACGCTCGCTGACGACGTGGGGGGAGCCCTCACCAAGCTCATCCGCAAGGAGAGCTGAGGGGACGGTTTCGCCCGTCAATCCGCTCACGTTTCCTGGCATCGGCCCAGGTGCCCAACATCGGAATCGAGGGTCTCCCGATAGGTGCCTTTCTAAGCCATACTCGGCAGTTGGTGCAATCGAAGTCCGATACGGGGTATTGCGCACAAGCTTCGGTGCGACCCCGAGCCGGAGTTTCACCCGCTCGCTCCTGGCCGCTCCTCACGGACCGGTCGTGTGTCGCCGCTCCTATTGGAGGTCGCTCAACGTCGCTACGCCCTGCGGCCCACGTAGCCGAGGAACCTCGTCTGGTCGTCGGCGCCGGCGGGAACATCGATTGGCGGGCCGAACATGCCCTCAGCACGGAGCACCTCTTCGGGCATCACCCCAATGCCGGCGATCATACGCTGAAGTTGATCGGGATCGAGTGTCTCCGACTGCCCTGTGGCGCGAGCGAGATCCCAAGTGTGCGTGAACACGTCGCCAGTGACGATCATGTCGACGGTCTCAGCGAGCGACTGCGTGCTGAAGGGTGTCTCGACCTGCTTGTTAGCCATGATCGGGTCGGCCAGCGCCCTAGCGATCGTCACCTGTACTGTCTCCCACCCTCCGACTGGGTCGTCCTCGGTGGACGGAACCGCCGGGAACTCCACTCCCTGCGAGCCGAAGAACGCCGGGATCCACTGGGTGAGATGACCGACGACGTCGCGTGCCGTCCAACCTTCGCACGGCGACGGGTTGTTCCATGCTGATGGAGGGACGGCGCGGACGCGCTCGGTGAACTGGGAGGTGACGCGCTCGTAGCGCTCGGCGAGGTCGGTCATAGACATGTGGACGGTACTGGCACCCGGAACTCATCGCCCGTGCCGCCGTCCACACCACCCCCCGCCGGCTCGCCGGGAAAGCAGTGCTCGTCGCCTACGGCGACGCCGACCGCGTCATCCCCCGCGACCTGCTGGAGCGCACCTGGACCTACCTCAACGGAGAAGCCGGCAGCCACACCACCGCGGTGCGCGATCCGGGCGGCCACGGCCTCAGCGCCGGGGTCGTCGACGCTCTGGACGAATGGCTCACCCACCTCCTGGCCCCGGGCAGGTGCCCGCATGACCGGCGGGACGTCCGGGGGCTTCGAGATAGGGATCTTCACCTTCGGTGAGATCACCGCCGATCCGGCCACCGGCCGGCCCATCGACCCGGTGGTGCGCCTGCGGGAGTTCATCGGCCTGGCCCGCCTGGCGGACCAGGCCGGCCTCGACGTGTTCGGCGTCGGCGAGCACCACCGGCCCGACTTCGCCATCGCCTCCCCGCCGGTGGTGCTCGCGGTGGTCGCCCAGGCCACCGATCGCATCCGGCTCACCAGCACCGTCACGGTGCTGTCCACGGCCGACCCGGTCAAGGTCTTCGAGGACTTCGCCACCGTCGATCTCATCTCCGCCGGCCGGGCCGAGATCACCGCCGGCCGAGGCGCCTACACCGAATCATTCCCGCTGTTCGGCCACGACCTCGCCGACTACGACGAGCTGTTCGACGAGAAGCTCGACCTCCTCCTCCATCTCAACCGGGCCGAGCGCGTCACCTGGTCGGGCCGCCACCGGGCCCCCCTCGCCGACGCCGGCATCTACCCCAGACCGATCCAGGAGCAGTTCCCCGTGTGGATCGGGGTGGGCGGTACGCCGGCCAGCGTGGTGCGAGCCGGCAAGCACGGCCTGCCCCTCTACCTAGCCATCCTCGGCCAGCCCGAACGTTTCGCTCCCTTCGCCGACCTCTACCGGCAGGCGGGGGCCGAAGCCGGTAAGCGGGCCGAGACGCTCCGGGTCGGCATGACCAGCCACTTCTACGCAGAAAAGACTTCCCAAGGCGCCCGCGACACCTTCTACCCCTACTACTCGCGCTACATCGGCGACACCATGCCCGCGGCGCGCGGCCAACGCCTCCCCCGCGGCGCCTTCGACGCCTGGGCTGGCCCCCACGGTGCGCTGTTCGCCGGCAGCCCCCAACAGATCATCGACAAGATCCTCTGGGAACACCAACTGCTCGGCCACGACCGCTTCCTCGCCCAGATCGGCCTCGGCGGCCTCCCTTCGCCGACACCGCCCGCTCCATCGAAGTCCTCGCCACAGAAATCTGCCTGCCGTCCGACGCGAAACAGCATCAAAGCCAGAACTATCTGCAGGTCGGCGGGAGACAGCGGAGGGTCTAGAGTTCGACCGGACCGAGGAGGTTGTAGCGGGCTTCGATCGGCACGTACTTTGAAATGGCACGTACTTTGAAATATAGGGAGGCGCAATGGAGGAAAAGCGAGCGCGGGAACTGCTCGAGGCTGAGCGTGCGCGGGTAACGGCCCTGCTGGCCGACACGACCGAAGCAGGACGAGCCGACCGGTCGGCCGAGAACGAGCCAGGAGACTGGGACGATCGGGCCCAACCGCTCACGGCCGAAGACACCAACGACGCGGTCGTCGCCAGGCTCAAGGCCCGCCTGGAAGCCCTCGACGGAGCCGAGGAGCGCCTGGCGGCTGGCACCTACGGGCTATCCGTCCTTAGCGGGCGGCCCATTCCCGACGACCGCCTGGAGGCCGACCCCGCCGCGGAGCTGACCATCGACGAAGCCAACCGGCCGTGACCTGCGCCGCAGGGCAAAGCACCGAAGCGCTCACGCCGCACCGCTGATTTCGTAGGCAAGGAGACTTTATGCCCGCAGTCACAGTCGACGATCTCCTGGTCCTGCCCAAGGTTCCCCGCCCGGACCCGGCCACCGCCCACGAACGGCCGGTCGCCGCGGTGAGCACCGCGCCGGCGGGATTGGAAGGGGAGGGGTTCCCCGTCTACCGGGCTTTCGCCGGGCCGAGTATCACCGACATCGACCCGTTCGTGCACATGGATCAGATGGGTGAGGTCGACTACGCCGCCGGGGAGCCGAAGGGTACCCCGTGGCATCCGCATCGAGGGTTCGAGACCGTCACGTACATCATCGACGGGGTCTTCGACCACCAGGACTCCAACGGTGGCGGGGGCCGGATCACCAACGGCGACACCCAGTGGATGACCGCCGGGGCCGGGATCCTCCACATCGAGGCGCCACCGGACTTCCTGGTCGCTTCGGGCGGGCTGTTCCACGGTGTCCAGCTGTGGGTCAACCTCCCGGCGGCCAGCAAGTGGAACCCACCCCGCTACCAGGACCTGCGCGCCGGTGAGACGACGCTTTTGTCCTCGCCCGACGGTGGGGCCCTGGTGCGCGTGATCGCCGGGGAGGTGGCCGGATATCGCGGGCCGGGGTCCACTTTCACGCCCATGACGATGGTGCACGCCACCGTCAGTCCCGGCGCCGAGCTGGTCCTGTCGTGGCGGGCGGATTTCAACGCTCTCGCCTACGTTCTCGCCGGGCGGGGCGTCGCCGGGGCCGAGCGGCGCTCCCTCTCCGGCCACCAACTTGCGGTCTTCGGCCCCGGCGACGCCCTGCGAGTGGCGGCCGACCCCCGCCAAGACAGCCGGCACCCCAACCTCGAAGTCCTCCTGCTGGGAGGCCGGCCGATCGGCGAGCCGGTCGTGCACTACGGGCCGTTCGTGATGAACACCAAAGAGGAGATCGCCCAGGCCATAGCGGACTACCAGGCGGGCAGGCTCGGCCAGATCCCGGCATCGGAGCTGCCCCACCGCCATCCCGGAGACATCGACCGCGCCACCCCGGACTGAGCGTCAGCTATTCGACTCGGTCCAGACCCGAATCTGGGTGCTTACCGAGGTACTCCACCCACGCCTTCTTGGCGCACGGATAGTGCTTGGAGGCCTCCACGAGGTCCATGAATCCAACGATGGTCGCCTCGAAGCGCTCGGCGAGTTGCCGGTCGGCGGTGTGGCCGGTGTCGTCGAAGGCCCGATGCGTCTGGGCCAGGGGGAACATGTCTCGAAGGCGTCACGTCATGGACGGTGCCCAGATGGGTACAGGTGTGAGCCTTGTCGAGCTCCCTGATGACCATACCAAGAGAGGTCAGTCAGCTCCTCCAGGAGCCGCTCGTCGAAACAGCTGCCCCTCAAGGCACCCGCCCGTGCATCGCGGCGTCCAGCCTCTGTGTGTGTTTGTGTTTCTTCTGACCCGTCGTAGCGACTAGAAGGTCGGGTCCTGTCCTGGATGACGGTGCACTACGCCGGTGCGCATGACGAAGTCCACACCGGCCGTGCAGGCGATGTCATCGAGAGGGTTGCCTGGCATAGCGACAATGTCCGCGCAGACTCCTGGCTCGAGCACTCCGAGGTCGTTGCGGCCCAGCAGTTCAGCGCCGACCGAGGTGGCGGCCCGAAGCGCCCGTACGGGGCTCAGACCGGCCTCGACCATCGCCTGGAACTCCAAGATGCCGTGGCTGAAGGGGAACATGCCGCAGTCGGTCCCGTAGGCCACCTTGGCCTCGCTTGCTGCCAGTAGCTGCTGAGCGGCGTTGATCGCCTTACTGTCGCGGCTGAACTTCCACACCGCCTGGCACGGGAGCGTACCCGCCTGCAGCTGCGCGAGGTCCTCCCGGGTCATCTGCATGGTGGGCACGACGTAGACGCCCGAGCGCGCGGCCATGTCGATGGCCTCCTCATCGATCAGATAGGCGTGCTCGAGGCTGCGGGCGCCGCATCGGATCGCCTGCTTGCACGCCTCGGCAGCGCCGGTGTGCACAGCCACGGGCAGACCGACCAGCCTGGCGGCAGCGCAGAGGGCTTGCATCTCGTCGTCGAACCAGGTGCCACTCGCCGGGTCGTCGCCGACACTGAAGTAGCCGCCGGCGTTGGCCGTCTTGATCCAGTCGGCCCCATGGGCGTGCTCGCGGCGCACCGTCCGGCGGATCTCGGTGACTCCGTCGGCGACAGCAGAGACGGGGATATCCCAGCGGGATGCGTAGAAACCGCTCATGTCGCCGTGGCCGCCAGACGCGCTGATGACATGCGGCGCGACGAAGAGGCGCGGCCCGGGCACCAGGTCGGCGTTGATGGCATCTCGGAGATCAATGGTCGGGAACTCGGGGTCCATGCTGCCCAGGTCGCGCAGTGTCGTGAAGCCATACCGGAGATACTGCTGGGCCAGGTGGAGGCCTTTGAGGGCCTTGGCGGCCGAGGATTCCAGGGTCTGTAGGGCCAGGTTGGACGCGTCCATGGTCAGATGGACGTGGGTGTCGATGAACCCCGGGCTGACCGTACGCTCCGACAGGTCGACCAGCTCCGCCCCGTCGGGGCGAGACACGGCCGTGCCGATCTCGGCGATCAGGCCGTCACGCACCAGGATCTGCTTGGGGCCAGTGATCTCCTCGGAGACCCCGTCGAAAACCGCTCCGCACACCAGAACCGATGTGGTCACGACATACAGGCTAACCCTCCGCTAGACCCAGCCGCCCCGGGCCTGCCAGCCGTTCTGTCGGGATTAGACAGCGGGCCAACCCAGTCGGTGTGGGAGGCGGAGGCGGTGAAGGACCCGGTCAGCCCTGCAGTACGGCGGCTCATCTCGACCAAAGATCGGGCGTGCCAAGGCTTCTGGGTCGTGACCTCTCTACCCCGGGTTGGCCGAGCCACCGACACCAACGAATCGCGGCCGCGGAGCGGTCACCCCCACGCCCGGACCCGGGTCGGGCTCAATGTCACGACCACTCTTGATTCGCCGGGCTGGTCCATGGTCCGCAGATCGGTGCCGTATTTGGCCGCGACCCGGTCGGCGAAGGCGTAGTCGGGGTCGGGCTCGATCTGGGCGTTACCGCGCAGTTCGAGGTAACGGTGGGGGTTGGCCAGGTCGAGCAGAAGGAGCCCGCAAGCGGGGCGCTTCATCAGGTTCTTGGTCTTCTGCCGGCTGGAGTTGAGCGACAAGCGGATGGTGTCTCCTTCGGCCAGGAACCACAGCTCGGACATCTGGGGGTACCCGTTCGACCCGATTGTGGCCAGGGTGGCGACCATTCCGTCGAGGAGGTCTCGGTGCGAGTCGGGAATCGACGGCATGGTCCCTTCCTTTCCCCATACCCCAGCACCGTCTCCGACGGGTCGGGTAGAACGCCAGGCTTGACCTCGTATTCGTTACGGAAGCTACCACCGTCTTTTGATCCCGGGTGACCGGCTGGGCTGCCCGCTGGACCAGTCTCGCCCCTGGCGCGACGATAGGCCCGCCAGAGGAGGGTGAACGTGCTGCATGCGAGGGTTCAACCTCCGGAGCCGGACCCCGGTCACTTTGCATAACTGAGGCCACCCGCATGCCGGTCGCCTTCTTGGGTCACGGCAACCCCATGAACGCCCTCGATCACAACCGTTACACCGAGGCGTGGCGGGCGCTGGGGGCGAGCGTCGGGCCTCCGCAGGCGTCTTGTGCGTCTCGGCGCATTGGTACACAACCCCACCGCCGTGACTTCTGAGGGTCAGCCTCGCACCATCCACGACTTCTACGGTTTCCCCGACGAGTTGTTCGCCGTCGACTACCCGGCGCCAGGAGACCCCGCCCTGGCCAGCAGAGTCGTGGATCTGCTCGAGCCGACCTGAGTGGGCCTAGACAGCGACAGCTGGGGTATTGACCACGGCACTGGTCGGTTCTGGTCCATGTCTTCGCCGAAGCCGATATCCCGGTGGTGCAGCTGTCCGTCAACGCCACCAAACCCTTCGAATACGACCTCGACCTCGACCTGGGCCGTCGCCTGGCCCCGCTTCGGGACGAAGGCATTCTGATCCTGGGCAGCGGCAGGGTGGTCCACAACCTGGGCCAGGTCGACTAGAGCCAGCCCGCCGGGTCATACGACTGGGCGAGGCGCTTCGACGAGCGAGTCAGCGAGATCATGACCTCGGCTCCTGGCGACATCCTCTCGGTTGTCGATGACGGCGACTACTCGCTGGCCGTTCCCATACCCGATCATTTCATTCCCCTGCTCTACATCGCGGGCTGGCCGACGCCGCCGGCCAGAAGACCCGAACCCTGGTGGACGGCTACGCCATGGGTTCGCTGTCGATGACCTGTTTCGCTCTCGGCTGTAAGGACATCGCCGTCAGCGGATCCGGTGAGGCACCTCCCCTGCCGCCCGTACCGGCAGACGAGTCGAATCTGTGACCGCCCCTTTCCGGACCGAATCGAGCACGGCTCTCACCGCTTCCAGACGCGACTAACGTCGGCAGCGTTCGGACTGTGGATGGGGAGGGCTCACATGGGTGTGCTGGCTGATGCAGCGAAGATCTCGACTGGGCGACCACAGGTTGTTGGGGTGTGACCGAAACTCCGATTGCCCGGCCCGCAGGCGACCACAGTCGCATCGTCAACCATGTACTGGCCCCTTCCCCCGGGGTCTACGCCATCGACCCGGTACATACTTTCGTGGGCTTCGTGGCCCAACACCTCGTGGTCGGCCGGGTCCGTGGCCGCTTCGAGCGAGTGGCCGGCACCGTGACCATCGCAGATGAACTGACGGAGTCATCGTTGGAGGTCACCGTCGAGACCGCCAGCATCAGCACCCTGTTCGGAGCCCGGGACGAGGACCTGCGCTCAGACCGCTTCCTCGACTGTGACGCTCACCCGACCATGCCCTACCGCAGCACCAGCATCGTCGAGCAGCCACGAGGTGAGTGGCGGGTCCTGGGAGAGCTCACCGTCCGAGGTATAACCAAGCCCGTCCCTCTCACCGTGCACTTCGGCGGCTCCACTACCGACTCGCAGGGAAAGCCGCGTGCCGCGTTCACCGCGAGGGGGACCTTGACTAGAAGCGAGTTCGGTGTCGTCGCCGAACTGGAGGCAGAGTCGGGGAGTGTGCGCATCGGAGACGACATCACCCTCGAAATAGAAGCCGAAGCAACCCTGTCCCGGTGATCCCCACCATCCCGTCCGATCTGACACCCAAAGTCAGCGGCAAATCCCGCCGCTCCAACCTGAAAGCGTGACCACATGAGCGATGACCAGGTATCCGCCAACCTCCAGGGCATGGACGACCTCGACTTCACCGGCTGGAACGGCGCCGACTGGCACGGCGTATTCGCCGCCCACCACACCGACGACGTGCTCGTCGACTGGAAAGGCCAACCAGTCACTCACGGCATCGAAGAGCACATCGCCGCCATGAAAGCCTACGTGGACTCCGCCGGAGGCACCCCACCACAGATCACCTCGCACCCGATCAAGTTCGGATCCGGGGAATGGACCTGTGTCGTCGGCGAGTTCGAGGGAGGCGGGCGCATGGTCACCGTCGCCCGATGGAAGGACGGCGCCATCGCCGAGGAGTACATCTGGTCGTGACGTCCTGGCCCTGAGCCGAGGACTCTGAGCCCCACGGGAGTCCGGATACCCGAGATCGACGGAAAATAGAGCACCTCCTTACAGGCTGCGTGGAGGCGTCGGCCTGCCTTTCTAACCAAGTGCTCCAACAGACGCGGCAGCTGCGACCCGCATCGGTAGTGTCCCACCGTTCGCTCAGATGAGCGGGACGGCACTGGAACTCGAAGGTGCCTCGAATGCAGACGAAATTCCGACCAAGCACAGGGTCCACACCATGCAAGAGGCTCTCCGGTCAGGCTGTTTGCTCAGCCAGGACACCTGCCAGGTCCACGACGGCCACCCGGAACGGCTCCACGTCGTAGTGCGCCGGTCGAGTTCTCCGGCGACCAGGTGACGCTTATGCGGAATTCCGCATAACCGCCATTAGGCGGACGGCGGGATTATGCGCCCTGTCGGGCTGTCTTGGCTGGTCAGGGCGCAGGTGGTGGGTGATCTGTCCGCATAATCCTGGGGGGTCGCCGTCAGCGGCCCAGGGAGTCGAGCCAGCC
>JAJYLA010000125.1 GCA_021788115.1 Actinomycetes bacterium
AGCCGGCGCCAAATTCATCGACGGCAAGATGCAAGAAAGGAGCCAGACCGAGCCCAATCCCACTACCGAAGACGGGTCCGTCGCCGCCTGACGCGAAATCCCATCCACAACTCTTGACGATTGCTCGACGGCGGGTGCTCGAAGTCGGATGTGGGTCCGGGATCCTCACCTCCTGGCTGGTCGAGCATGGCGCCTCGGTCACAGCGTTCGATGTCAGCGACCAGATGGTGGCCCTCGCCCGGAACGCCGTCGGCGACAAAGCGCGCTTGTTGGTCGCCGACCTGGGCCAGTCACTGACCTTTGCCGCCGACCGGAGCTTCGATCTCGTTGTCGCCTCCCTGGCCCTGCACTACGTCGAAGACTGGCAGCACGTCTTCCGCGAGTTCCACCGCTTGCTTGCCCCCGCTGGCGTAGTCGTATTCTCAACCCACCACCCCACCATGGACTGGGAGCACAGCCCTGACGACTACTTCGCCACCAAACAGGTCACCGAGCGATGGCACAAGGGCTCAGACGAATTCGACGTCACCTTCTATCGGCGACCGCTCACCGCGATGACCCGTGCCATCTCCTCCTCGGGATTCGTGATCGAACAGCTCGTCGAGCCCGAGCCCATCCCTGAGCTGCGCGAGCGGGACCCAGCGGCCTATGAGCAGATCCGGACCAAACCCAGGTTCTTGTTCTTCCGCCTCAAAGCCGACAAGTAGCACCTCAGACCTAGTTCCGCCCGCTGCCCGGGGGGTGCCCACGTAGGCGTCGCCGCTCGCGAAGGAGGCCCGACAGTGGTGAGGAACGGCTCGACCCGGACATCGGCACCGGTGTGAGGGGCGTCGACCATGTGCATTGTCCCGGACGCCGAGCCATCGTTGGGAACAAGAGGCCCGAGCCGTGAGCGGAGCTGACCGACCCAGGCCACGAGTACTAACCGCGAAGGAGGCCGAACGAAACCGATGAGGATCGTCGTTGTTGGCGCCGGAGTCATTGGCAGCATCTACGGGGGCCGGCTCGCTCGGTCGGGGCATGATGTGACGCTTCTAGCACGCGGACAACGGCTCACGGACCTCCAGGCACACGGGTTGGTGTTGGAGAACGCCGGCTCGGGCCAGCGCACGGAGATCCCGCTCCCTGTGCGAAATGAGGTCTCGCGAGACGACCGCTTCGACCTGGCGCTGGTTCCGGTTCGCTCAGAGCAGCTCAAGAGCACGCTTCCCATCCTGCTCGACATGGACGACCGACCAGACGTCCTGTTCTTTGGCAACACCACCGGGCACCAAACCGAGCTTGTGTCTGCACTGCGCGAACGAGCGCTGTTCGGTTTCCCGGCGGCCGGTGGTGTCCGAGACGGTGTGATCGTCAGGTACGTGCTCATCCACCAGCAAAAGACCATGCTTGGTGAAGCGGATGGGACCTCGACGGCCCGGATCCGCCGGCTTCAGAGAATGTTTGTTGAGGCCGGCTTCCCCACCGAGGTCAGCTCCAACATCGGCGGCTGGATGCTCGCGCACAGCGCCTTCGTGGTGCCGATCGGGTTCGCGCTCTACCGGTTCGATACCGATTCGAGAGCGCTCGCCGCTGATACGAGCACCCTACGGCTGATGGTACGGGCCACGCGAGAGGCCTTCGGGGCGTTGGACGATGCGGACATCCCGGCGAACCTTCGGTGGCTCTACCTCCGTATGCCCACGGCCTTCGCAGTCCACTACTGGCGTCGAGTACTCGCCAGCCCCCGTGGGGAACTGTGGTTCGCTGCGCACAGCCGAGCCGCTGCCGACGAGATGCATGCACTCGCCCACGAGCTTCGGGCGGCCGTGCGGCGGCCTGGTCGCTCCACGCCGAACCTCGACGCACTGTTGGGTACTTGATAGCGGAATACTTGTCGTCCTCGCCGATTGCTACACACTCTACGACCGATCGGAGCGACTCGAGAGTGGCATCAGCGTCAACGCATAGTGATCTGACCCACCGTGCGCGACAGTAGGTAGCTAGCGGGCTGAGCCCGACTGTGGCGTCAAACGCTCGCACGAACTGCGAACGGGCCGTGTCATTTGCGTTCTGGCGGTGTCTCGTAGTCCGGCGGCGAGCTCGCGCGCGACCTCGTAGAGCGAAGGAGACCGTCGCAAACGTATTGCCGGTGCTGTCGTGGGCGGTCAGCCCCGGGGAGGCCGCTGATTACCGCTCCCCGGATCATTTAGGGCAGGAGGGCCGGCACGCTGGGGTCTCAAAGGCGTTCGTCTGCATTAGGGCAGCATGGCGCGGGCCTTGGGTTGCCCTGTGAACCTGCCCTAGTCAATGAGTTCGACGGGTCCACCTGGTTTCAGGCCTGTCGAGGGGCGTGATCGTCGACGTCTGGGTGGCCGTTCGCCCAGTCACTCGTGATCAGGGCAGTCGGGGGCCGGTCAGCAATCGCGTTATGCGTGATCACCGGACAATCGCTCGCTCGGCGCCAGCCGTTCACGCTCCAGCACGCCCGCGAGACCACGGACAAGGGTCAACCGTGCGCCAGGCGCCCTCTCGCCTCTGCCGTCTTCGCGATCACTGTGTGCGGGACCACCGTGTGGGTGCCGAAAACCCCATCCGCCCAGCTCAAGCGACCATCCGATACTCGTGGATGAGGCCGCTCAGACGGTCGGTCCTTCGCACCTTGGCCGGGTCGATGTCCTCGTTCGGCACAGGAGGCGAGTCGAGCGCGCATGGCGCACGCTGGTCGAGAGAGCGGTGGGGACGATGGGAGTTGTAGTGCTCGACGTATTCGGCAAGGACTGCTTCGAGGTGACGGCGACCGAGGACCAGCATGCGGTCGAGGCACTCGCGCCGGATAGTGCCCACGACGCGCTCGCAGATGGCATTGGCACGCGGTGCCCGGGTGGGGGTCTTGATGACCCTCGTGCCCTCGGCAGCGAAGACGGCATCGAAGGAAGCGGTGAACTTGGTGTCGCGGTCGCGGAGGAGGAACTTGACCGCGTTCGCCTGGTAGGCAAGGTCCATTGAGAGGTTGCGGGCCTGCTGGGTCACCCAATCGGCGACCGGTCTGGCGGTCACGCCGACGATCCGTACGAGACGCGTTTCGTGGTGGATGAACACGAGGACGTAGAGCCGTCGGAGGAGCACCGTGTCAACGTGGAAGAAGTCGCAGGCTATGAGTCCCTTCGCCTGCGCCGAGAGGAACTCTGCCCAGGTCGGTCCTGACTTGCGCGGTGAGGGCTCGACGCCATGACGCTTCAAGATCACCCAGACGCTCGAGGCGGCCATGACAATGCCCATGCTGGCAAGCTCACCCTGGATCCGGCGGTAGCCCCACTCAGGATTCTCCTTTACCAACCGAAGAACGAGTGCGGTGGTTGCCTTCGCGATGCCCCGCCGACCGGGCTGACCGTGCGGGTAGGTCCAACGCTTGGCGACGAGGTCCCGGTGCCAGCGCAGAAGGGTTCCCGGCTGGACGAAGAAGCGTCCGAGGCGTCGACGGGGGAGCAGTCGTGCGAATCCTGCGATCACGGCTCGATCCGCCTGCTCCAGCACTGGTCGGTGAACCTGGCGTCGGAGGACTGCCACCTCATGGCGCAGCACGATGACCTCGACGGCGAGGTCCGCATCGTTGCGAAAGGTGAGACGGATCAGCTGAAGGACGCGAAGGAAGGCCCGGTAGAAGAACGAGAGGGTCACTGCAAGATGTTCTCCCGACCTGAGTCCAGGCGTCAAAGTGCTGGTCACAGGTCATGGATGACATTCTCGGCACGCACAGGTTCAAATCCCTCCCCCGCCACCAAGTACGGGCGCTTTTTGCGCCACTTTGCATAGGCACAGGCCGCTGACCAGCATGTGTGGGTCGGCGGCTTGTCGTTTGTGGGGCGAGTTTGTGGGGTCCTACTCAACTCCCGCATAGGGCAAAAAGGCGGCGCGCCAGGGCACGAGCGGGCCGGCACGCTGCGGGTTCGCCGCTCGAGGCTGGCGGCGTTCGAGCGCTGCACAGGGCATGCCCTATGCAGCGCCATGCAACTGCCCTGCTCAACGGCGCTGGCGGTCGCCGGCACCTCGGGCCGCTCGTTGCTGCTGACCGGCGGTCACAGCCGCGCGGTGCTGGTCGCTGTCGTCGCCGTCGGTAGTGTTGAGAGCTGCGCATGCGGGACGACCACTGCGTAGGCAACTCGACAACTGTTGCAGACCCGTCAGTCAGTGCGATCGCAGTCAGCCCAGTGACGCCATCGCTGCTCGCAGTTCGTTGAGTGCCGCCAAGGTGTACGGCGCGAGTTCATCCTCGGCGTGGCGGTCCGTCCCGGACCATTCGGCGTAGCCTCGCTTGAACGCGAGGACACCTATCTCACTTGCAAGGTGAGCGGTGGAGCCGGGCACACCGCGAGCTATGAGAGCGGTGGTCATGGCGGCCGCGAGGCCGACGCTTTTGAGGGCGTCGCGTTCTTGGAGCTCGGTGCTGGCGGCGACTGCCGCCTTCAGGCGGGGGCCGAGTGCTCGGTTGATGGGACCCATCGAGCTCGATGCGCGTCCGAGACCGGCAGCGATTGCCTCGAGTGGGGTCGCGCCCGCCGGCGCCTCGGTGATGCCCTCGGCCAGCAGCCGGCTCAGCGTCTCCTGTCCGGCCACCAACAGCTCGCGCTTGTCGGGGAAGTACCGGAAGAAGGTGCTCTTCGTGGTCCCGGCACGCTCGGCGATCTGCGCGACCGTCGTGGCGTCGTACCCCTGCTCGCTGAACAGGTCGACCGCAGCCACGACGAGCCGTTCGCGCACTCCCGGCTCCCACCGTGGCATGCGCCCAGCCTAGTCATGCGACAGGTGTCCTATCACTCTGCTACTCTCGATGAGACAATAGTCCCATCACCTTCGGGAGGGTCCCATGCGCGTCTTCGTCACGGGGGGCACCGGTCTCATCGGTTCCGCTGTCGTCGCCGAGCTCCTCGACAACGGCCACACCGTCCTGGCGCTCGCTCGTTCCGGTGCGTCCGCGCTAGCCGCCGAGGCGGCCGGCGCCGAGACGCTGCGAGGCGGTCTCGCCGACCTCGACTCCCTACGTGCCGGCGCTGCCCAGGCCGACGGCGTGATCCACTTGGCTTTCGCCAACGATTTCAGCAGCCCGGACGCCCTGGCGCAGGCGGTCGCCGAGGAGAGCGCCGCCCTCGAGACCCTGGGCGGGGAGCTCGTCGGCACTGACCGCCCCCTCGTCACGGTCTCAGGTACGCCCTACGTACCCGGCCGCGCTTCCACCGAGGCCGACCCGACGTCGACCGATGGACCCGTCGGCGGTCGCGGCCGCGCCGTCACGGCGGTCCTGGGCTTGGCGTCGAGCGGGGTCCGGAGCACGGCGGTGCGCATGCCGCGCACGGTCCACAACCAGGGCGCGGGCGGGTTCGCCGGCCTGCTTGCACGCACCGCCCGCCGGACCGGCGTGTCTGGCTATCCGGGCGACGGCACTCAGCGCTGGCCGGCCGTGCACGCGCTCGACGCGGCCGTCCTCGTCAGGCTGGCCCTGGAAATGGCGCCGGCTGGCACCTCCTGGCACGCCGTGGCCGACGAGGGCGACGCAGTTCGTGATATTGCCGAGGTCATCGGACGGCGACTGGGGTTGCCAGTCGAGGCAGTGCCGGAGGAAACCTACGGACCCCTCGGCCAGATCTTCGCAACCGACCAGCCCTCGTCCAGCACCCTCACCCGACAGGCGCTCGGCTGGGAGCCGAGCCATCCGAGCCTTCTCGAGGATCTCGAGAACATCCTGCCCTGACAGTCGGCCAACTCCGAACCTCCACTGCGTATGCGCTGCGCTATGCAGGCTCGGCTACCAGCGGGTGTGGCGTCGCGGACGTCTGGGCCACGGCGTGGCCGGCGCGGTAGCGCCCGCCGATCCTCGGAGTCGCCCGCATCGGCCACCGGTGCCCCGCATACGGGAGATGAGCGGGAGGCGTCTTCGGGCGGGTCTTGGGGGAACGGCCGGGACCAGGGGCTGTGCTGCTCGTTCAAGTTTCCATCGAGGGTTCCCTCAGCGACGCAGTCTCCCGAGTTGGTCAGATCACCCGCCGCTCGGCCGTCAGCCCACCGGGCGTATCGCGTGTGTTGATCGTGGTGCTTGGCTCGACAAGGAGGGCCTCGGCACCATCCGGGGAGATCGGCTGATGCTCGACCCCCCTGGGTACGACGTAGATCTGCCCGGGTGCGAGGGTCACGTCAGCGTCGCCGATCCGGATGGTGAGGGAGCCCGTCAGCCCGACGAACATCTCGTCGGTGTCGGGATGCCGGTGCTTGGTGAACTCGCCCCGGCCCTTGACCACGCGGACGTCGTAATCGTTGAGGACGACCACCGTCCGGGGAGCCACGCCTCGTCGAAGGACGCCAGCATGGCTGCGAGATCAACAGGTTCAAGCATAGTCCCCATCATGCCTGGCCGCCCGAACACCGGCGCTGGTGTTGAGCGCCACGCTCGTTGACCACGAGAACGCCGCTCATGATGATCGTGAGATGCGGCGCGCCGGTGTCAAGGCCGACCGCCAGGTCGCCCGTGGGCCTGGCCTTGACGCCGGCGCTGGCCAGCCCGTACGCGAGTCGATCATGGACCGGGCCTCCCATAGGGGAGGCCTACCTGCTGCCTTTGGTCGTTTTGTCGTGCGGCACGCGATGGGGAGATGAGTGTCCGCGAAATGTGCAACGAACGTGTCCGCTAACAGGTGGAAGGATCCACACATGCACGGTCACCGTGCCGAAGAGGACCGCTGACTCGGTCGAGTCGGGGCTCACGTCTTGGTCCACCAGCGTCCAGCTCGCAGAACACGACGTAGGGTCCGACCTCGTGTGGCTGGGTCGGGAACGCGAGTTCGACGGGTGCGTCGAGCGGACGTTCTCGCTCGATGCGCCGACTGGTCCCATCCCAGGAGTCTTCTGGCGACCATGCCCCGCCGGTCCGACCAAGCCGCCGCTGGTGTTGCTCGGGCATGGTGGCAGCGGGCACAAGCGAAGTGATCGGATCGTTCGGCTTGCGCGCTGGTTTGCCGAAGAGGGGCGCCTTGCCGCGGTGGCGATCGACGGGCCCTACCACGGTGACCGTGTGGCGCAACCACTCTCGGCAACCCGGTATCAGGCGCTGCCGTACCAGCGCAGCGAAGTCTCCCTCACGGGCAGCGGCAAGGAACGCCGCGACAGCTTCGCGCTGGGTGGCGGCGGCGGAGGCTTGGGGGACCGGCGAACCTGCCTGCACCCGTCAGCGAGCCCGGCTGGCGAGCTGGCGGGCGGCAACCGCGGACCTGCCCACGATGGCGGCGATCTCGTCGAAAGGAACCCCGAACATGTCGTGGAGCACGAACGCCAGGCGCTCGTCGGGCGCGGCGGTAACGCTTGCCGTCGACTACGCCACCGGCAACCAACCGGAGACCCCGTACGAGCGGATGATGCGGACGGCGTCGAACACTCCACCCGCAGAGCCAGCCACGGCGGACGACGAGGACGACGGGAACGGCGAGCAGGAAGATGCGCAGGTGCCCGCGATGCGCATCATCGAGGACGAGGAGCGGTGACCACGCGGTGACCCCGTCGCAGGTGGGCATTTCGGCGATCGAACTGCGCTCATATTTCGGCGTCGCCCAATAGAGATCCGTCTCGGCTGGCTGAGTCCCAGCCAGCGCGAAGGTCCGCGTTGTCATCGAGTTTCTCGGGACATCGGCACGTACGGACCAACATTGAGTAGGGCAACCGCCCAGGCGGCTGCATAGGGCAGGGTTCTGACCAGCGGCTTCGTCGGGTCTGGAACCCGATGGTCGAGCGATGGTCCTGAACCCCCGCCACCAAGAAAGTGCAGGTCAAGAGGGGTCTCCGCCGAGGAGGCCCCTCTTGTGTCTCCGGATTTCTACCGGGTTTTCTACCGGACCGACCGGCAGGGGGTGGCACGGGTCGGTCCTGTCGGGCACAGGACGGCACGCCGAGGCGCGCTGGCCCCGCCGCGCCGAGCGCGGAGCCGGTAGCCGGGCGGAGCGTGTCTCGCTCGGCTCGGGGAAGGGTCAGGCAGACGCGGTGGCGCGAAGGACCGCAGCGGCGTAATCGCTGACCGACCCGGGCAGGATGCGCAGGTGGACGACGGTGCCGGTCGGCTTGGTGACGAGGTCGATGACCTCGGCGACGGCCGGAGCGCCGGGAGTGCCGGCCACGACGATGGCGCCGGGCACGACGACGGAAGGGTCGCGTGCCTCGTCGAGGAACGTCCAGACGTAGCCGGTGTCGTCCTCGTCGTTGAGGTCGGCGGTGATGTCGACTGCGGTCATAGGGGTCTCGGTCCTCGGTGGCGCTGTACCTCGCCATTGTACGGGTTCTCTCGCGCCGTCCCGAGAGCGTCCAGTAGTCGGCTGGCCTCTGCGTCCGAGTCGGTGCGGAGCCGGATTGTGAAGTGGGGCCGGCGGAAGGTGGCGAGGACTTCAAAGCCGGCGGAGGCCAGCGCCCCGACTGTCACGGCGTGGACGAGCGGGTAGGTGACCAAGCGCCCGGCAAGCAGACCGTCGCGGGATGCGTTGCCCTCATTGTCGAGCGCGCCGAACACGGAGATGCCGAGCAGGGGAGCACCGTCGAGGCAGTAGAGGCGTTGTGTCCGTCGGGCGTGAGTCCGCAGAAGCGAGATCGTGTCCGGGCCTGAAGGGTCCAACAAGCGGGGTTGGCACCGTCGGCATGGGTGATGAGGAGTTGGGGACAGGGGCGAGCAGTCCCGCGGAGCGGTCGGCTGGCGCGGGTGTGGCTGGTGGCGCGTGGTGGCAGGTTGTGTAGCAGACGATGTGATGCCGGTCGTCGGTCCGGCCCGTGTAGTCGTTTGGTCAGGCAGCGAGTTCGTACTCGTGATTCAGCCCACCGAGCACGTCGCGTCGGTGGATCGTTGGAGACGCAGCCTCGCAGTCGGCTGCTGCGGCATC
>JAJYLA010000017.1 GCA_021788115.1 Actinomycetes bacterium
CGAGGCGCCCGGCGGGGGCGAGGCGCCCGGGGGGGGCGAGGCGCCCGGCGGGCCGGCGGGCGGCAGGTCGATGACGACGAGGATCTCGTCCTGATCGGACAGCACTTCGAGCCCGCAGGCCTCCCAATGGGCCGGGACCCGGCGGGCGAACCAGTCGTGGATCCTCGCGGTCACCGGGCCATGCTGTCACGCACCGGGACGGGTTGCCGGGAGCGTCAGCGGTAGAAGCCGGCGCAGCCCTGGGTTTCGCCGACACGGGCAAGACCGGCGAGGTCGCCCGGTTGGTAGGCCGAGTAGCCCTGGTCCACGGGGTTCATGACCTCCGGTGCTCCGGGCGTGTGACCCAGGCCGAAGGCGTGGCCGAGCTCGTGGAGCAGGACAGGAAGCTCGCCACCCTGGGCGGCCCCGCCGTGAAGGCTGCTCAGCAGCTCGATCCTGGCGGAGACCAGCTGCGGCGTGTACCCGGACAGGTCGTAGTACCAGTACGTGGTCAGGCCGACCATGTCGCCGCTCGTCAGGGTCGACACCCACCGGATCGTGAGCGTGGCCGAAGAGGGCACCTCCGACGTCGAGGCGTACGTGCCGTCGTCGACCAGAGGGAGATCGGTGGCCGCGGCGACGCGGGAGATGGCGTCGCCGACGTCGGTCTGCCACCCGGTCGGGGCCCCGGCGTCGACGACGGCGTAGCGCACCGGCTCGCAGGGGTTCCAGCGGGCCGGCTGGCCGGCGGCGTTGGTCACCTCGAAGGTGTAGTGGTCGTCGGAGACGGTGGAAGCTGCCGCGCCGCTGGGCAGGCCAGTGGCGCCGATCGGGCCGGCGTCGCCGTCGGACAGGACCCTGCCGTTGTGCAGCACGATCCAGTAGCCCCCGCCGTCGCTGGTCGCGACCAGGCCCACGGCGGGGCTGCCGCCGGTATGGCCCGCGGCCGAGCCGTGGAAGGCGGCGTCGCCGAAGGCGAAGACGCCGCCATCGCGGCCGAGCAGCCAGTAGCCGCCGCCGTCAGAGGTGGAGGCGACCGCGACCATGGGCGCTGCCAGGGGCGTGGCCCCGGTGGAGCCGTGGAAGCCGGCGTTGCCGAAGCTGAAGACCCCCCCGTCGCGTCCCAGCAGCCAGTAGCCACCCCCGTTCGGGGTAGACGCCATACCGACCACCGGCGCGGCCAGGTGCAGATCGCCCGTCGAGCCGTGGAAGGCGGCGTCGCCGAAGGAGAAGATCCCCCCGTCGGCCGCCACGAAGTCGTAGCCCTGGCTGTCGCGGGTGGAGCTCATTTGCAGCGCGGGCGCGTTGAGGCGCATGCCGCCGGTCGAGCCGTGGAAGCCGGCGTCGCCGAAGCTGAACACCCCCCCGTCGCGGCCGAGAAGCCAGTAACCGCCACCGTCGCGGGTCGCGGCGATCCCGACGATGGGGCCGTTCAACCTCATGCGGGAGGCGTCACCGTGCCAGTGGGCGTCGCCCGCCGTGGTGACCTGGCCGTCCGACCACGCCACCCAGAATCCCTTCCCGTCGGAGGTGGCGGCCGCGGCCACCGCCCAGGCGCCCGTCGCCGGCGCCCGGCCCGCCCGGGGCGCGGAGACGGTCCCGATCGGCGGCTGCTCCGAGATGCGCTGCTGGGCCGCCAGCCCGCGCTCCGCCGGCGAGGACGCGGCTGCGACGCTGGTGGCGCCTTCGCCGGCCAGTCCCGACCAGGACAGGGCCGTCGCGGCGACAGCGGCCAGGACGGTGGCGCAACACCCCGCTGCGCGACGCCGCGGTGCGCGGGGGACGGGGGCTCGAAACATCGCGTCATGCCTTCTCTGTGCAGCGATGTTCGGGTATCGGCAGGTCGAGCGCGCGGCTTGAATCGTCGAGGAAAGCCGGCAAGCAGCGCTTCCGGTAGGGTCTGGTGGTGCAGTCGCGCGCCGTTGTCGTGGGGGCCTCGCTCGCAGGGCTCAGGGCCGCGGAGGGCCTGCGGCGCGCCGGCCACGACGGCCCTCTGACCCTCGTCGGCGCCGAGCAGGAGCGCCCCTACGAGCGACCGCCGCTGTCAAAGCAACTCCTCACCGGCAAGATCACTCCGGCGTCGGTAGCGCTGCCCGAGGACCAAGATCTCGACGCCGAGTGGCTGCTCGGGACGAGCGCTGTGGCCCTCGATCTCGAGCGGCGACGGGTGGTGCTCGGCGGAGGAGAAGACCTGCCCTTCGACAGGCTGGTCGTCGCCACCGGGGCCCACCCGAGGACCCTCCCGGGGTTCGAGCCCGACACCGGCGTGCACTACCTGCGCACGCTCGACGACGCGGTCGCTCTTCGCGACGACCTCTTCGGGTCCTCCCGTGCGGTGGTGATCGGAGCCGGCTTCATAGGGCTGGAGGTGGCGGCCAGCGCGGCCATGCGGGGCCTCGACGTCACCGTCCTCGAGGCTCTCCCCGCCCCGCTCGACCGCGCTGTCGGGGCACAGATGGGCCACGAGATAGCCGCTTTTCACCGTCGCAACGGCGTGGACGTGCGGCTGGGCGTGACGGTGTCGGGTTTGGTGGGCGCCCGGGGACCGCGAGGTGTGCGGCTGGGCGACGGCACCGTGATTCCCGCGGAGGTGATCGTCGCCGGCGTCGGCGTGTCACCGTCGTGCGAGTGGCTCGAGGGCTCCGGCGTCGACCTGGCCGACGGGGTCATCTGCGACTCCCGCCTGCGCGTGATGGCCGGCGGCCGGCCCAGGCCCGATGTCGTGGCGTGCGGCGACGTGGCCCGGTGGTGGCATCCCGGCTACGGCCGGGCGGTGCGCGTCGAGCACTGGACCAACGCCGCGGGGCAGGGGCCGGCTGCCGCGCTGTCCCTCCTGGCCGGCGACGAGGCCCCCGAGTACAGCCCGACGCCCTACTTCTGGTCCGATCAGCACGGGCGGAAGATCCAGTTCGTCGGTGAGACGCGTCCCGGCGACGACGTGGCCGTGGTGGAAGGCGACCCGGCCGCGGAGCGGTTCGTCGCCGCCTACGGGCGGGGTGGCCGGCTGGTTGCGGCGCTCGGCATGCGGCGGCCCGCCCGGATCATGGCTCTGCAGGCGATGATCGCTGCGGGAGCGCCGTTCCCCCCTCCCATGCCCTGAGGACGGCGCTCAGAAAGCGGGGACCTTCCAGCCCATCGACTCGGCGATCTCCTTGCAGGTCGGGCACAGCGGGTACTTCCTGGGGTCGCGCGCCGGCACCCAGATCTTGCCGCAGAGGGCCTTGACCGCCGTCCCGTTGACGAGGCCCTCCACCACCGTCGGGCCGGCGGAGATGAAGTCGCCCTCCTCCGGCTTGAACCCCTCGAGAACGATGTGGGCCATGCGCTCGTGATCGCCGTCGAGGGCCGGGTCGCTCCGGACCGGTGCCACGCTCAGATCGGTCATCACGCCAGGCTACCGGGTCGGCGCCGCAGCGCCCGGGTGCAGCCGGCGGCCGTCCCCGCGACTGTCGCACCCTCCGCTGCTCCGGCTTCGTCACGGTGGCCGCCCCTCCCGGGACCGCTTCCGTTGAGGAAGCTTGAACGCGCCAGAGGGGTTCGCCTAAGGTGACAACCCGTTGTGGCTACGTGCACGTGGATCTTTCTCCGCCGGCGCGCGTGTCGGGTGATCTCTGCGGCGTCACTGGTCGCGGTGATCTCCGGTGTCCTGGTCCCCCGTGCGTCGGCGGATCAGATCTCGAGCCTGCGCGCCCAGGCCAGCGCCCTCGCGTCCCGGATAGAAACGCTCGGCCGCCAGGAGGACGCTCTGGCCCAGCAGTACGACCAGGCGCAGCTCGCCGTGCAGGGCCTGCAACAGAAGGTCGCCGATGCCGCGCGTGAGGTGGCCGCCGCCGACGCCCACGCTGCGCGCACCCGCGCGCTGCTGCGCGAGAGCGCCATCCGCGCCTACATAGACGGGGGCACCAACCCGCTCGCCTCCGCGACGAACGCCGTCGCCAACGCCACCGACACTCTTCTCAAGGCCGAGTACATCAACAGCCTGGCGACCAATCAGACGGACGCGATCGACCAGTACCACCTGGCGGCGCTCCAGGACCAGGCCGCGAAGCAGAACCTCCAGCTTCAGACGCGTGCAGCACGCGATCAAGCCGATGTGCTGGCGGCAGACCGCCGGTCGGTCGTCCAGGCCCAGTCCCAGCTGCAGGGGGCCCTGGCCCAGGACCGGGGGCGCATCGCGACCCTCGTCGCACAGCAGCAGGCGGCCGAAGCAGCCCGCGCCCGCCGGGAGGCAGCCGCCCGCCTGCTCGCCAGGCAGGAAGCTGCTGCCGCAGCCGCAGCCGCAGCCGCAGCGACGGCGGCGGCAGCCGCGCAGCACCCCGCGTACAGCGTCTCGACGAGCAATCCGCCCCCTCCGGTCGGCAGCGGAGCGGCGGGGGCCCTCGCCGCTGCGGAGACCCGGGTGGGAGACCCCTACGTATGGGGCGCCGCGGGACCCGACGCCTTCGACTGCTCCGGGCTGGTCATGTGGGCGTATGCGCAGGTGGGCGTCTCCCTCCCCCACTTCAGCGGCGCCCAGTACGCGGACACGATCCACATCCCCCTCTCCGACGTGGAGCCAGGAGACCTGGTGTTCCCCGCCGACCCCAGCGAGCACGTCGCGATGTACGCCGGCGCCGGCGAGATCATCGAGGCTCCCTACACCGGGGCGACCGTGCACATCGTGCCGATGGGCTCCTGGTTCGTGCTGGCAAGCCGCGTGGCGTAGGGGCGGCCGGCGTGGCCCCCACCCACGCTGCGCGAATCGGAGGCGCCAGCGCGACGTGGATCGGAGGCCCGGGTCCTTCGCCCATCTTGTGCGAACCCGGCCGGTGGCCCACGATGGTGCCATGCGTGTAGAGCGCTGCTTCGCCTTCGTCGACCTCTGCGGCTTCACGGCCTTCACAGAGCACTTCGGCGACGAGCGCACCGTCGTCGTGCTGGCGAGCTTCCGGACTCGCGTCCGGGAGATCGCGGCCCGCCGCGGCGTGCGGGTGACGAAGTGGCTCGGCGACGGGGCGATGCTCAACTCCGTGGACACCGAACCGGTCGTCTCGATGGTGCTCGAGCTCGCCAACCGCTCCCCGGAGGATGTGCCCCTCGACATCCGGGCGGGGCTCGCCCGTGGCGCCGTGATCATGTTCGAGGGCGACGACTACATCGGCAGGGCGACCAACGTGGCGTCCCGCCTCTGCGACGCCGCACTCCCCGGCCAGGTGCTCGCCACCAGGGAGGTCACGAGCCAGGCCCCCCGCTGGGCGGCCATCGGAGAGCCCGCGCCCTACACGGCCCAGGGCTTCGACCGCCCGCTCGAGGCGTGCACCCTGCAGGTGGGCCGCGACGCCGTCATGGTCACCGATCCGTGCTGCGGCCTGGTCCTGCCTGCCATCGCGGGCCTCGACACCCGGTTCGGGCCGGACAACAGCGTGCTCCGTTTCTGCTCGACCGCCTGCGCCCTGTCGTGGGAGCAGTCGCAGCGCGACCCGACGACGCTCGTCACCTCCGTCGAGTGACCCCCATGGCCCGCCTGCACCGATTGTCCCTCGCAGACCGCGTGATCCGGCGTGCCTGCGGGCTGTCGCGACCGACCGCAGACCTGCGGGCGGCAGCGGGGCCCGGGCGTTTCCGCGGGAGTCGCGGACACCGTTGACGCGTGATGGCCTGACGGCGCCTGATCGCAAGGACGGCGGTCTGGACCTGCGACCCCTGACAGCGCGCTCGGTCGTGCTCTCCGTGCTGCTCGGGACCCACCCGCCGGAGTTGCCGGTCCGGTCCCTGGTGCACACCGCCCGGCTCTTCGGGGTGTCCGAGGGCACGACGCGGGTCGCCCTGTCACGCCTGGTCGCCGACGGTGACGTCACCACGGGCGGCGGCGGCTACCGGCTCGCCCCCCGGCTCGTCGCCCGGCAGAACCGCCAGGACGCAGCACTCCACCTGGCGACCCGGCGCTGGGACGGGGCATGGGAGGTGGCCGTCGCGACGCGGACCCTGCGGGGGGGCGCCGCCCGCGCCGCGCTCGCTGCGGACCTGACGGCCCTCCGGCTCGCCGAGATGCGCCCCGGTGTATGGGTGCGTCCCAATAACCTGGTGCGCTCCTGGCCGGCGTCGGTCATAGGCCGTGCCGTGATCTTCGAAGGCCCCGTGGTGTCCGGCGACGGCGGCGGCCGCTCGCTCGCGGCCTCGCTGTGGGATCTCGCGGGCTGGGCGCGCAAGGCGCAGGCGCTGATCTCGGCGGTGCAGGACCGGACCGAGCCCGGGGAGCGCTTCGTCGTGGCGACGGCGATCGTGCGCCACCTTCAGAGCGACCCCGTCCTGCCCTCCCCGTTGCTTCCCGAGGGCTGGCCGGGCGCGCGGCTCCGGCAGGCGCACGCGGCCTACGAGGCGGACCTGAACGACCTTCTGCGGCGGGGCCGGGAACCGGGGTCAGCGCCTGAGCCGCGGTAAACCCTCTGCGAGCCCCCGGGCCGCGGACAGCGCCGCAGTGTCAGGGCAGCGGCTCCGCGAGGGAACCGCCCCCGGCAGGACCCCCTCCCGCCCGGGCGCCGTCGCCGGTGGCCGTCTCTTCCTCGGCCCAGCCGGCGTAGCCGGTGCGCTCGAGCTCGCCGGCCAGCTCGGGGCCGCCGCTCACGACGATACGGCCGCGCGACAGGACGTGCGTGCGGTCCGCGCGCAGGACGCCCAGGAGGCGGGTGTAATGGGTGATGGCGAGGACACCCAGGTCGATCTCGGTGGTCGCCGCCTCGACGCGGCGGGCGACGGCCCGCAGCGCGTCGACGTCGAGGCCCGAATCGATCTCGTCGAGCACGGCGAAGCGCGGTCGCAGCACGCCCAGCTGCACGGTCTCGTTGCGCTTGCGCTCCCCGCCCGAGAGGTCGACGTTGAGCGGGCGGGCCAGGAACCGCTCGTCGAAGCCGACCCGCGCCGCCTCCTCCCGCACCAGGTCGCGTACCGCCGAAGCGTCGCGCCCCCTCGCCCTCAACGACTCGCCCAGCGCGTCCTCCAGGCTCACTCCCGGCACCTCGATCGGGTACTGCATGCCGAGAAACAGACCGGCCTGCGCCCGCCGCCACGTCGGCAGCTCGAGCAGGTCGACCCCGTCGAGGGTGACCCGCCCGCCGGTCACCACGTAGCCGGGCCGGCCGAGCAGCACGTGGGAGAGGGTGCTCTTGCCCGAGCCGTTCGGGCCCATCACGGCGTGCACCTCTCCGGAGCGCACCACCAGGTCGATGCCGCGCAGGATCTCCTTGCCCGAGACCGAGGCGCGCAGCCCCTCGATGACCAGCTCGCTCATCGAAGCGGCCTCACGGCTCGGCAACCACGACGTCGTCGCCGTCGCGGCGCACCTCGTACACCGCCACCGGCTGGGTGGCCGGCAGGGACTGGGGGGAGCCGTCGAGCAGCGAGAAGGTGCTGCCGTGCTTCCAGCACTCCACGGAGCGCTCGTCCTCGTCGACCTCGCCCTCCGAGAGGCGCACATCGGCGTGGCTGCAGCGGTCCGCGATGGCATAGAAGTCGTCCCCCACCCGCACCAGGCAGACACCGTCCGGGCCGCCTTCGATGCGGACGGCCGTGCCGGGCGCCACCTTGGCGGCCTCGATCCGAGCGATCTCGCCCATCATGCACCCTCCCCCGGCGCGGCGCCGCCCGCCTCGAGGGCCTCGGCCCGCTCCAGCTTGGCGGCGAGCGCGGCGCGCAGCAGGGCGGCCAGGCGGGGCAGCGGGAGGTGCTCGATCACCTCGTCGAGGAACCCGAGGGCGATCAGCCGGCTGGCGACGTCGGTCGGCACACCCCGGCTCTCCAGGTAGAAAAGCTGGTCCTCAGCGATCGGCCCGACGGCGGAGGCGTGGCTGCAGCGCACGTCGTTCTCCTCGATCTCCAGGTTGGGAACCGAGTCGGCGTGGGCGCCCTCGTGAAGCACCAGGTTGCGGTTGGCCTGGAAGGCGTTGGTTCCGCGGGCGCCCTTTTCGACACGGATCAAGCCGCTGTAGACGGAGCGTGCGCCGTTGGCGACCGCCCCCTTGTAGAGGAGATCCGAGCGTGTCCTGGGCGCCAGGTGACCTTGCACCGTGCGGAAGTCGTGCATCTGCGCGCCGGCGGCGAAGTAGACGGCGATGAGGCGGCTCTCGCCGCCGGGCGCGACCAGCGCCGAGTCGGTGCGGAGCCGGGCGTAGTCGCCGCCGATCGCCACGGCCGCGGAGGTGAGGCGGGCGTCGCGGCCCACGCGGCTGGCCTGGAGCCCCACCTGCCAGGCGTCCTCGTCGAGGAGCTGCACGTGGACGTAGCCGAGCGAGGCGGCGTCCGCCACGTCGAGCTCGGTGACCGGAACCACGAGCGAGGAGCCCCCGCCGGCGACGACCTCGAGCACCGACGCCACCGAGCCAGACGCCGCCTCCACCAGGATCCGGGGGAAAAGGGCGGCCCGCGTGCCCTCGAGCCGGTGCACCACCACGATCGGGGCGGGGCTCGAGCCTTCGGAGACCCTGACGCGGAGGGGCGCGGGAGCGAAGGCACGGTTGAGGGCGGCGAAGGCGTCGGGTTCGCCGGCGATGGCACCGAGCTCGCAGCGGGCGGCGCCGGCTGCGGACAGGTCCTCGACCGTCACCGCCGGGTCGGTGACACGGAGCGCGGCAAGCCGCCCGTCCCGCGTCTCGATCACCGCGGCGGTGGGGCCGAGGGCGGTGAGGAGCGCGTCCACCTCGGCGGGCGCCGCGCCGGCCCCGCCGGCGACCCCGGGGGTGGGCGGCGAGAAGCGGTCCAGGTCGAGGGCGTCGATGCGGCTGTAGCGCCACTCCTCGAGGGCTGCGGTGGGAAGCGCCGCGGCCGCGAAGCGGCGGGCGGCGTCCTCACGCTCGGCGCGCAGCCACGCGGGGCCCTCGAGCGCGGCGGCGGTTTCGGTCGCGAAGCTGGGGCTCACGGCGCGGGGATCAGCCCTGCAGGTCGACCACAACGCGCGTGTGGTCGTCCTTGTCGTAGTGGACCGCCACGGTGCCGCCGACCTTCACCCTGGAGCGCGCCTCGGGCGTCGGAAACGCCACGCGCGTCGTCACCTCGAAAGGGGCGCCCCCCTGCGGATCGATGCGCAGGGTGAGACGGCTGCGCGTCACGGGGCCGGTGGTCCGCTCGTCGACCACGGAGATGACCGTTGCGGCGGCGGCGACCCCGGAACGCAGGAGCTCCGGTCCACGCTCGGGCTCGGTGGTCACCTGCGGCGCCGGCGCGGGAGGCGGAGGGGGCGGCGGGGCCCGCCGCTCGGAGCGGGGACGCCGCGGCGGGGCGGGGCGCGGGACGTGGGGCGCCTGGTGGGGCTGGGTTGCCCGCTGGTTCTGCATGGCGAGGCTCGCGCCCGCCACCGCGATCACGAGGATCACGGCCAAGGCGATCGCTCCGGTCACGGCACCAATCTAGGCGCTGGGGTCCAGAGGGGACGACCGGTGCTCACCCGACGGAGCCCTCCATCTGGAGCTCGATCAGGCGGCTCCACTCCACCGCGTACTCCATCGGCAGGGTCCGCGTCACCGGCTCGATGAAGCCGTTGACGATCATGCTCATCGCCTGCTGCTCTGACAGGCCCCGGCTCATCAGGTAGAAGAGCTGGTCGTCGCCCACCTTCGACACGGTCGCCTCGTGGCCGACCTGCGCGTCGTGCTCGCCGAACTCGATGTAGGGGTAGGTGTCGCTGCGCGACAGCTCGTCGAGCAGTAGGGCGTCGCAGCGCACGAAGCTCTTCGACTTGCGGGCCCCCTCCTCGAAGCGGACGAGGCCCCGGTAGGACGTGCGGCCTGCGTCTTTGGATATGGACTTCGAGATGATCGTCGAGGTGGTCTCCGGTGCCGCGTGGACCATCTTGGCTCCGGCGTCCTGGTGCTGGCCGGGGCCGGCGTAGGCGACGGAGAGGACCTCGCCCGACGCCTTCGGCCCCATCAGGTACACGGCGGGGTACTTCATCGTCAGCCGGCTGCCGATGTTGCCGTCGATCCACTCCATGTGGGCCTCGGTGTCGCACCGGGCCCGCTTGGTGACCAGGTTGTAGACGTTGTTGGACCAGTTCTGGATCGT
Source organism: Actinomycetes bacterium (assembly GCA_021788115.1). GTDB lineage: Bacteria > Actinomycetota > Acidimicrobiia > Acidimicrobiales > Palsa-688 > JAJYLA01. The sequence continues at coordinate 10,012 of JAJYLA010000017.1, forward strand.
CGTGTAGGTGACCCGGCTCGACGGCTTGCAGATGATCTCGACCACCGCCGAGTGGAGCGAGTCGGAGCTGTACACCGGGGCCGAGCATCCCTCGATGTAGTGCACCTGGGCGCCCTCGTCGGCGATGATGAGCGTGCGCTCGAACTGGCCCATGTTCTCGGCGTTGATGCGGAAGTACGCCTGCAGGGGCATGTCGACCTTGACGCCGGGGGGTACGTAGATGAAGCTCCCGCCCGACCAGGCGGCGGTGTTGAGGGCCGCGAACTTGTTGTCGTTGGCGGGGACGATCGTCCCGAAGTACTGCTTGACGATCTCGGGGTACTCGCGAAGGGCGGTGTCCATGTCGCAGAAGAGGACACCCTGCGCCTCGAGGTCCTCCCGGTTGCGGTGGTAGACGACCTCGCTCTCGTACTGGGCGGTGACGCCGGCGAGGTACTTGCGCTCGGCTTCGGGGATGCCCAGCTTGTCGTAGGTGGACTTGACCGACTCCGGCAGCTGGTCCCAGGCGCTCACCTGCTTCTCGATCGGCTTGATGTAGTAGTAGATGTCGGCGAAGTCGATGCCCGACATGTCGCCGCCCCACGTGGGCATGGGCCGCTTCTGGAAGTGCTGCAGGGCCTTGACGCGCCGCTTGGTCATCCATTCCGGCTCGCCCTTCATCCAGGACATCTCCCGGACGATCTCCTCGGAGAGGCCCTTCTTGGGCTTGTAGACGTAGAAGTCCTCGATATCGCTCCAGCCGAGCTTGTAGCGGCCGAGGTCCAGTTCCGAGGTCGTTGCCATGTCGTCTCCTTGGATTTCTCCTACGCGCATAGTAACAACCTTCGGGGCATAGCTGGAAGGGGTGGCGGCGGGTTCGACCGGCGGCGGGTCCCGCCGGCGGCGGGCTCAGGCGGCGTCAGGCTCGGGAGATGCGGGCATCGCCGGCGCCGGCCGCCTCTCAGAGCCGGCGCCATGGGCACCGTCCGCCGCGGCGAGGGCCATCATCGCCGCCAGCCAGCGTCCCTCCGGGGCGCCGGCGAGCCATCCGCGAACCGAGGCGAACGTCGCCCTCGACACGGCCACTCGCCGGCGGGCGTCCATGGGATTGAGGCCCATGGCCGCCACGACCGCCCGATCGGGCTCGACCGCGACGGTCGGCACACCCCCCCGGCGCAGCGCGGCCACCTCGGCGTCGAGCCAGGAGCCGATCGGCCGCCGCGGCAGGGCGTGGGGGCTGAAGGAGGGGCGGGGCCTCACGTGGGACATGGGCGAGCTGACGATCACCAGGTCCATGCCGAGGCCTGCCATCAGATCGGCGTTCGTCAACGAGATGATCCCCCCGTCCACGTGGCGCCGGCCGGCGATGGTCACCGGGCGGAAGTATCCGGGGAGGGCGCACGACGCCGCCACGGCGTCGCCCACACGTGCCCGCGGGGCGCCGGGCCGGCCGAACACCACCCGGCGGCCGTCGCGCAGGGCCATCGCGCACAGCCACAGGCGACGGTCCGGCCAGCCCGAACCGTGGACGGCGTTGATGCCGGTCGACAGCGCGTCGGTCGACACCCCGCCGGCGGGCAGCAGCGCGGCGAAGACGGCCCTGCGGGGGTGGCGCGGATTTGCAAGGCCCCGAAGCACCGCGAGTGGGTCTGCCACGGGGCGGAACCTCAGCAGGTCGGCGCGGGTGAGCCTCGGCCGGCGAGCCGGTCGCCCTCCTGCGAGAGAGGCTCGCCCTCCGACATGCAGCGAAGATCCCCGGCCGCGACCCCGGCACGCAGCATGGCCGCGGTGATCGACCCGGCGGACGTCCCGACGAGCACCTCGGCGCTGCGCGGATCCCAGCCGGTCATCTCCTCGATGGCGGCGAGCACCGCTCCGTGGTAGGCGACCCCCACAGACCCCCCAGCACCGAGGACGAGCCCGATGCGCACCACAGGCGATCTTACCGACGTGCACCCACCTGAATCGGTGATGGAGATGTCCCCTATCGGAATCGCGCAAAGGGGGAAGCTCAGTCTCGAATGGTGCGCACGCGGCACGCCCCCCGCCGGCGCTACCCCCCGTCCGCGGGCTTGGCCGGCCGCAGGGCTGCGATCAGCACCCCGACGACCATCGCCACGCCCACCCCGAAGACGATCCAGCGGGTGACCGCCGGCCTCACCCATATGCTGCCGATGAGTGGCGAAGCGGCCATGAGGAGGGCAAAAAGGAACTCCCCGGGCGCGTTGAGGGCGGCGGGCCGCATGACGGGAGCCTACCGCGCCGCCCCGCACCCCGGTCCGGGCCCGGACCGCCACTGCGACGTCCGGGCAGGTGACGCATACGTACCGATGCACCTCATCCCTACACACCGGGGCTGGGCCCGGTGGACCCGAATCACAGCGACGGGGCGCCGGCGGGTCAGCGCAGCGGCGGGCCCCATTCGGTGCCGGCACGCAGGGAAGACTTGAGAATCTTCCCCCCGGGGTTGCGGGGCAGGGGGTCGGTGCGGACGGCGACGTACTGGGGGATCTTGAAGTCGGCGAGGCGCGCGCCGGCGAAGGCGAGGAGGTCGTCTGGGTCGAGCCTCTCCCCCGGCTGCGGTACCACCACAACACCGACCTTTTCGCCCATCATCTCGTCGGGCACGCCGAACACCGCCACCTCGAACACGGCGGGATGGCTTGCGAGGACGTTCTCGACCTCGACGCAGTACACGTTCTCCCCGCCCCGGTTGACCATGTCCTTCTTGCGGTCGACGATCGAGCAGAACCCGTCGGCATCGACCAGCGCGACGTCCCCGGTGTGCAGCCACCCGTCGACGAACGTGTCGGCGCTCTGCTCGGGCTTCCCCCAGTACCCGAGCACCACGTTCGGGCCCCGGATGAGCAGTTCGCCGGCGCCGCTGGATGGGTCGACGTCGGCGAGGTCGAGCTCGACCACGGGGGCGGCGAATCCGACCGTCTCCGGCCGCTCCAGGGAGTACTCATGGGGCAGGAAGGTCGCGACCGACGAGGTCTCCGTCAGCCCGAACCCGTTGCCGAGTCGCGCGTTCGGGAACTCCTCCATCATGCGGGCCACCTGCTGCGGCGGCGTGGGCGCCCCACCGTAGGTGAGCCAGCGAACGCCGCTGACGTCGAAATCCTTGAAATTGGGCTGGTTCATCGCCAGCCAGAAGATCGCCGGGACCGAGGTGAGCAGGTTGACCCTTTCCGCGACGGTCACGCGGAGAAAGGTCTGCACGTCGAAGGCGGGCATGATCACCGTGGTCCCCGCGAGCCGGCAGGTCGGCAGGAGCTGGCTGTTGCACCCCGTGACGTGGAAGAGCGGCACCGACACCAGATTGCGGATCTCCCCCATGGGGATGTCCATGATCCGCCGGCACGTTTCCACGTTGGACAAGAAGTTCTCGTGGGAAGTCATGGCGCCCTTGGGGAAGCCGGTCGTCCCGCTCGTATAGAAGATGGCCGCGAGATCGGAGGGGCCGAGGTCCTCCACCACCAGGGGCGGTCCGTCCGGCAGCGGCTCTCCCGGCGCGATCAGCCTCGACGCCCCGGAATCGCTGACCACGTAGTCCACCTCGGGCCCGGTGAACCGGGTGTTGACCGGCACGACCACCGCGCCCGCCATCAGGGTGCCGAAGTAGGCCAGGCACCAGTCCACGCCGTTGCCGAGACGGATGGCGACCCGGTCGCCTCGCTCCACCCCGTCGGCGGCCAGGCCGCCGGCGACGCGGGCCGCACGCTCCCACAGCTGGGAGTAGGTGAGCCTCGGACCGCCGACCTCCACGAGTGCTTCCTGGTCGCCGAATGCGTCGACCGTCTCGAGCAGCATCGCCACCACCGACGGATGGAGCCCCTGGTAGTGGAGCACTCCGTCGGGGCGGCGCTCGATGCCTCCCTCGCCGAACGGCTCGATCCTGCCAACCCGACCGTGCTTCCCTATCCCGGCCATCGCGTCCTCCTCCTTCAGGCCTGTGTCGTGGTCGAAACAGGTCCCCGCACCGGCTCGTGGCACACGGCAGCCCCTCACCCGCCCGCCGGCGGGGCGATGCGGAGGCCAGGGTCATACTCGCGGATCTCGCGGCGGGCGATGGTCATCTTGTGGACTTCGTCGGAGGCCGTCGGCGATACGAAGCGTGCGGGCGTGGGCGTGCATTTCGGCGAGCGGGAAGAACTGGGTGACGCCTGCCGCTGCGTCGGTCACGCGCGATCGAGCGCCGCCTTCACGTGCCGGCGTGGTGGAGCTCCCGGTCCATCTCCTCGGCGAGGCTTCGGCTCGCGGGGTCGCCCGGGCGCTCGACGAACAGCGCTATGTGCCCGGGGCCGTCGCCCCACCCGGTGAACGCCGCGTCCCCCTCCGCGACGAGGACCACGACGTCGTGCCCGAGCGCTGCGAGGCGTACCGCCTCCGCCGGGTCGTCGACCACCACCGCGGGGAGGCTACCCGCGCCGGCGCGGGCGTGCGAGGCTGGCCGGGTGCCCAACCCCGCTTCCCCCGCGCCCGTCCCGCCCCTCGCCGAGCGCCGGCCTCACCGCCTCGAAGCCCACGGCGACGTGCGCACCGACGACTGGTACTGGCTCAACGACCGGGACGACCCGGCGGTCCTCGCGTACCTGCGTGCCGAGAACGACCACACCGACGCGGTTCTCGCCCCCACCGAGGAGCTGCAGCGGGTGCTGTTCGACGAGATCAAGGGCCGCGTCGCGGAGACCGACGCGGGGCCCCCGACCCTCGATGGAGCCTGGTGGTACTGGTACCGCACCACCGAGGGCCTGCAGTACCGCACCTGGTGCCGGCGGCCGGACCCCGGCCGGTCGCTCGGCGCGGCACAGGTTGCCGCCGAGGCGCGCTCCGGGCGTCCCGCGGCGGAGACCGGCGAGCAGGTGATCCTCGACGAGAACGCCCTGGCGGCCGGCGGGGACTATCTCGCCGTCGGGGTCTTCGATGTCAGCCCCGACCACCGGACCCTGGCGTACGCCGTCGACCGCGAAGGCTCGGAGCGGTTCGCGTTGCGCTTCCGCGACCTCGACACGGGAGAGGACCATCCCGAAGTCGTCGAAGGGGTCTACTACAGCTCCGCCTGGGCGGCGGACAGCGCCACCTTCTTCTACGTGCGGCCCGACGAGGCCATGCGCCCCTGGCAGGTGTGGCGCCACCGCATGGGCACCGGCTCCGGCCGCGACGCCCTCGTGCTGCAGGAGGACGACGAGCGCTTCTACGTCGATGTGGAGCTGAGCCGGTCGCGCGGCGCCGTGGTGTTGACGGCGGCGAGCAAGACGAGCTCGGAGGCCCGATGGATCGATGCCGCCGCCCCCGAGGGGGAGCCCCGGCTGATCCTCGCGCGCGAGGCCTCCGTCGAGTACGACGTCGAGCACGAGGGCGCCTCGTGGCTCGTGCGGACCAACCGGCCGGCGCCCGGACGCGCGTCGGCCACCAACTTCGGCCTGTACCGGCTGCCCGTCGGCAGCAGCGACCCCGCCGACCTCGAGACCGTCCTCGCCCCCCGCCCGGACGTCACCGTCGAGGCGGCCGACGCCTTCGCGGGACACGTGGTCGCGTGGGAACGCTCGGGCACCGACGGGCTCGAGCGCCTGCGCGTCCTCGGCCGCGACGGGGGATCCACGGCGGTGGAGCAGCCCGAAGCCGCCTACAGCCTCCTCGCCCAGCCCAACCCCGAGTGGGACTCGCAGAGCTACCGCTTCGGCTACACCTCGCTCGTCACGCCTCGGTCTTCGGTCGAGCTCGACGTCGCCACCGGCCGGCGCGACACGGTGTGGACCGAGCTCGTGCGGGGCGGCTACGACCCAGGCGCCTACAGGACCGAGAGGCTGTGGGCGACCTCTGCCGACGGCACGCGGGTTCCTGTTTCCGTGCTGGCCCGGCGCGACCACCCCCTCGACGGCTCCGCGCCATGCCTCCTGTACGGCTACGGGGCGTACCAGGTCACCATCGACCCGTCTTTTTCCCCGATCCGGCTGAACCTCGTCGAGCGGGGGATGTGCTACGCCATCGCCCACGTGCGCGGCGGCGGGGAGATGGGGCGGTCCTGGTACGACCAGGGCAAGATGCAGCACAAGGCGAACAGCTTCGCCGACTTCCTCGCCGCCGCCGATCACCTGGTCGCCGCCGGCTGGGCGTCGCCGTCGGGGCTCGTCGCCCGTGGCGCCAGTGCCGGAGGCCTGCTGATGGGCGCCGCGGTCACCATGCGCCCCGACCGCTGGCGGGCCGTCGTCGCCGAGGTTCCCTTCGTCGACGTGGTCACCACCATCTCCGACGCAAGCCTCCCCCTCACGGTGACCGAGTGGGAGGAGTGGGGCGATCCGCTGCACGACCCGGAGGCCTACCGGCGCATGCTCGCGTACTCCCCCTACGACAACGTGAGGCCCGCGCCCTACCCGGCGATGTTCGTCACCGCCGGGCTGAACGACCCGCGGGTCGGCTTCTGGGAGCCGGCGAAGTGGGTCGCCAAGCTCCGCGCCGCCGGCGCCGGCACCGCCGATCGGCCGGTTCTGCTGCGCACCGAGCTCGGCGCGGGGCACGGCGGCCCCTCGGGGCGTTACGACTCCTGGCGCGACGAGGCCCGGATCCAGGCGTTCGTGCTCACAGCGGTTGGGTTGGCGTGACGTCCGGGATCCCGCCGTCGCGCAGGTCCAGAACCTGTTCGCGAGCCGCCGCGTGGGCCGCCTCGAGCACGGCGTCGATCTCCCGACCGATCAGCTCCTCGCGCTCGAGCAGGGCGTCGCGCAGCGCCTCGACGAGGGTCGCGTTGTTGTAGAGCAGGGCCCGCACGTCCTCGCGTGCCGCTTCCAGGATGGCATCGACCCTGGCCCGGCTGGCTTCGTCTGCGAGCACCTTGGCGACGACATTGGCCCCGCCGGGCGACCGCACGGCTTCGAAGGAGATCAGCGACCCCGCCATGCCGAAGCTTCCCACCATCTGCGCGGCCGCCTCCGTCGCCGCCTGCAGGTCGCTCGAGACCCCGCTGCTCGTCTCGCCGAAGAACAGCTCCTCCGCGACCATCCCACCCATGGCCACCCGGATCAGCGCCTCGATCTCGCTGCGCGTCCGCGTGAAGCGCTCCTCGCTCTCGGAGTGCGAGAGAAGCCCGAGCGCGGAGCGCCGCTTGATGATCGACAGAACCTCGAGGGTGCGGTCGGGGGCGGCGAGCCAGGCGACCGTGGCGTGGCCGGACTCGTGGGTCGCTATGGTGCGCCGTTCCTTCTCGGCGTAGGCGACCGGCTGGGCCAGGCCGAGCTCCTCGGTCATCTTGGCCTTCTGGATGTCCTCCCAGTCGAGCCGGCCGGCACCGCGCCGCAACGCCCACACCAGGGCCTCGTCGAGCAGGTGCTCGAGCATCACTGGCGAGTAGCCGAAGGTGGTCGCCGCCAGCGTGTCACGCCGGGCCGGGTCGTCGAGCTCCGGTGCGTGCGCCTTGCGGGCGAGGTAGTAGTCGATGATCTCCCGCCGCCCGGCCCGGCCCGGCAGGTCGACCGTGATCGTGCGGTCGAAGCGGCCCGGCCGCAGCAGGGCAGGGTCGAGGTCGCCCGCCCGGTTCGTCGCGCCGATCACGAGGATGTTGGCCGGCGGGGGTGCCGCCTTGCGGAGCCGGCGCGCCGGCGGCAGCCACCGGTTGACCAGGTCGATGAAGCGGTTCTGGAGCCGGGCGCCCGCAGGCGGCTGGTCGAAGGACTGCAGCTGGATGAGCAGTTCGTTGACGACGCCGGCGATCCCCTCCCGGCCGGAGCCCATCCCCATGCCGGCACGGGTGGCGCCGATGGCGTCGATCTCCTCGATGAAGCCGATCGCCCCTCCCTCGCGGCGGGCGTGCGCCCGCAGGGCCTTGAAGTAGGCGCGTATCTTGCGGTTCGTCTGCCCGTAGTACATCGACTGGAACGCCGACGAGGACACGAACAGGAAGGGGACTCCGGCCTCGGCGGCCATCGCCTTCGCCAGGTACGTCTTGCCGGTGCCGGGCGGGCCCTCGAAGAGAACCGCCCGGCGGGGGGTTCCCCCCATGCGCTCCTTGAATGTCCGGTAGGCGAGGAAGAGGTTGAGGGTCTTGACCACTTCCTCCACCACGACGCTGGCCCCCACGACGTCCGCCAGGCGGACGCCGAGCTCTTCGGGGCGGTAGAGGATGTGCGGGGAGCGCCCGGCGCTGAGGAGAGGGACCGCCAGGACGGCCACGAGGACCAGGATGAGCACCACGGAGGGCAGGTAGGCGGACGACCCGGCCGGCAGGTGCGGGATCGGCCACTGGAAGATCGCCGCCGCACCCTTCAGGTCCCCGCGGGCGTAGCGCAGCCCGCCCACCAGGGCGCGCACGACGAGGGGGACGGCTATGACGCCTAGGACGATGGCCAGGTTGCGCAGGCGCCTCTGGCGCGCCCGTTCTCCGGCGGTGGCGACGTCGGCGGACCGGAGCACCTCGGACCGGGCCAGCGTCAGCGTGTCCATGTCTGTTGCTCCTCGCCCTCGTCGCTGCGGTGGAGACCACCTGTCTCTCCATACAACGCTAGATACCGCCGGCGCCGGCGGCGACCCTCTTCCGCGACTTCGCCGATGTCGGTAACTGCGCCCTTTTCTGCTCAAGTCCGGGCCGCGTCGGCCGATGAAGGGCCCCCGGACGAGGCCGGCGGGTGGCGGCTGCCCCGTGGCGCGGTCCGGGGCTCCGGCCCGGCCGCGATCAGATCCTCATGCGGAGGCCCTCGTACGCGGAGACGATCTCGGGACCCCCGGGGCCCGCCTGGGCCCTCGCCTCGGCGAGCAGCCCGTCCAGCTGCTCGTCGCTGTGGGCGGGGTCGTGGTGGAACAGCACCAGGGTCCGCACCCCTGCACTGCGCGCCACGTTCACGGCGTAGTCGATCGTGCAGTGACCCCAGGTCGACTTCTCCTGGAACTCGGCGCGCGTGTACTGGGCATCGTGGACGAGCACGTCGGCCCCGTCCGCCAGCTCGAGGACGCTGTCGGCGATCGAGTCGAGATCCAAGGGTGCCTGGTGGTCGCTGATGTAGCACACGGTCCGGTCGTCCCAGGTGACGCGGTAGCCGACCGTCGGACCCGAGTGCGGCACCGGGCGGACCGCGACGTGAGCCGAGCCGAGCTCGATGTCGTCCTTGAGCACGTCGTGGAACACGATGTCACCGCGCAGCTGGGAGCACGTGATCGGGAAGTACGGGGGGCGTATGAAGCCGTCGAAGAGCTCTGCGAGGCTTGCGTCGTCCTGCTGCGGGCCGAACACGTCGAAGCGGGCCCCGTAGCGGTCCGCGGGAGGGAAGAACGGCAAACCCTGCACGTGGTCCCAGTGGATGTGGGTGAGCAGGGCGGCGCCGATGAACGAGCCGTCCGTGGGCTGCGTGTCCCCGAACGTCCGGAGGCCGGTCCCCAGGTCGAAGACGATGGGCGGTTCCCCCTCGGCCGTCAGAGCGACGCACGCGGTGTTCGCCCCGTAGCGCCTGTTGTCGTCCGAGGGACAGGGGCACGAACCCCGGACCCCGTAGAAGGTCATGTCCACCTGGGTATCCCCCTGCTTCCTCGCTCCGGCGTGCCCACGATATCCAGGCCGGGGTCCCTCGCGGCCCCCGGGCCACCGTGAACGTCCCTGCGGCCCGGATCCGAGCGGCACCTCACCGTTCCCCAGTCTTCCCGACCGACGCCCCTCAGGTCCAGACGTCGTCGCCGTAGGGCCTGCGCCGGGGAGGCGCGGAGCCTCGCTTCCACACCATCGCGGTTCGACGGAAGTAGCAAACCTCCTCGCCGCGCTGGTTGAACCCCTTGGTCTCGACGGTGACCACGCCACGGTCCGGCTTCGTCTCCGACTCGCGCTTGGAGAGAACCCGCGTCTCGGCGTAGATGGTGTCGCCGTGGAAGGTCGGCCGCTTGTGGGTGAGCTGCTCGACCTCCAGGTTGGCGATGGACGATCCGCTCACGTCGGGCACGCTCATGCCGAGCACCACGCTGTAGACCAGGTTGCCGACCACCACGTTGCGCCCGTGCACGGTGTCGTGCTCTGCGAACCACGCGTCGGTGTGCAACGGGTGGTGGTTCATCGTGATCATGCAAAAGAGGTGGTCGTCGTACTCGGTGATCGTCTTGCCGGGCCAGTGGCGGTAGATGTCGCCGGGCTCGAAGTCCTCGAACCAGCGACCGAACGGGCGCTCCTGGATAGCCATGGGCCATCACGCTAGGCGTAACGTCGCCGGCGTGATCGAGCTCGAGCTGCGCAACGACGTGTACCGCCGCCCCCTCGCAACCGCCCTCGACCGCCTGGGCCTGCGGGAGGGGTGGGTGTGCGCCGACGTCGGGGCGGGCGGCGGCGACGTCACCGTCGCCCTCGCGCGCATCGTCGGCGCCGACGGGCGCGTCTACGCGGTCGACTCCGACCCGGCCCGCCGCGACGAGGTCGCCGCCGCGGCCGCCCGCGCCGCCCAGGCCCAGGTTTTCGCTCTCACGCAGGCCGGCGAGGAGCTGACCCTGCCGGAGCCCGTGGACCTGGCGTTCTGCCGTTTCCTGCTCCTCCACGTCCACTCCCCGATCGCGGTCGTGGCACGCATGAAGACCGCCGTGCGCGCCGGGGGCTGGGTGGTCGTCCAGGAGCCGGTCACATCGGCGGGCCGCGTCGGCGGCCAGCCGATGTCGATGCCCGGGGCCCGCCACCCCGACATCGGCGCCCTCCTGCCGACCCTCGCCCTCGAAGCGGGGCTCGAGCTCGTCGACGCCTGGGCCGAGGCGCCGGCGTGGGCGGGGCCCGGACCCGTCGCCACCTACCTCGAAGCGATGACCGGCGTCGACCCGGGGGACGATCCGGTGCTGCTGCCGTTGATCGTGACCGTGGTGGCCAGACGGGCACCCGGCCGCGACGGCACGCCGCCGTGAGGGTCACCTCCGCGCCAGGCGAAGGGCGGGTAGCTGTGCCGCCCCTGGCGGCGGCTACTCGACCCAGTCGAACGCCCGGGTCACGGCCTTCTTCCACAGGCGGTACTCGCGATCGCGGGCGGAGGGGTCCAGTGACGGCTCGAAGGTCCTGTCCATGCTCCAGTTCGAACGCAGATCCTCGATGTGCTCCCAGAACCCGACGGCCAGCCCCGCGGCGTACGCGGACCCGAGCGACGTCGTCTCCGACACGGTCGGGCGGATCACGGGCACGCCGAGCACGTCCGCCTGGAACTGCATGAGCAGGTCGTTGGCGACCATGGCGCCGTCGACCTTGAGGGAGCTCAGCTGCATCCCCGAGTCTGCGCTCATGGCGTCCACGACTTCCTTGCTCTGCCACGCTGTCGCCTCGAGCGCGGCGCGTGCCAGGTGGCCGGCGTTCGCGTACCGGGTGAGCCCGCAGATCACGCCGCGGGCGTCGCTGCGCCAGTACGGCGCGAAGAGGCCGGAGAAGGCCGGGACGAAGTAGACGCCGCCGTTGTCTTCGACGGTGCGCGCCAGGGTCTCGACCTCCGCAGAAGAGCCGATCACCCTGAGGTTGTCGCGCAGCCACTGCACCAGCGCTCCGGTGATGGCGACGGAACCCTCGAGCATGTAGGTGGGCGGATCGCCCCCGATCTGGCAGGCCGGCCCGGTGATGAGGCCACTCTTGGACGCGACCGGCTCGGCCCCGGTGTTGAGCAGCAGGAAGCTTCCTGTCCCGTAGGTGTTCTTGGCCTCGCCGGGGGAGAAGCACGTCTGACCGAAGAGGGCGGCCTGCTGGTCGCCGAGGTCTCCGGCCACCGGGACACCCTCCAGCACGCCCACCCCGTAACCGTAAACGTAGCTGGAGGGCCGGATTGCGGGAAGCATCGCCGCCGGGATCCCCAGCGTGGAGAGGATCGCATCATCCCAGCGGAGGGCGCGGAGGTCCATCAACATCGTCCGGCTCGCGTTGGTCACGTCCGTGACGTGCACCCCGCCGGTGGTCCCGCCGGTCAGGTTCCAGATCAGCCACGAGTCGACGGTGCCGAAGAGGACCTCGCCGGCCTCGGCGCGCGGGCGAAGCCCCTCGACGTTCTCCAGGAGCCAAGAGACCTTCGGGCCCGAGAAATACGTCGCGACGGGAAGACCTGTCCTCTCGCGGAACCGGTCCTGGCCTCCATCGGCGGCAAGCTCGCTGCAGATCCGGTCGGTGCGCGTGTCCTGCCACACCACGGCGTTGTGCACGGGCCGGCCGCTGCCTCGGTCCCAGAGCACGGTCGTCTCGCGCTGGTTGGTGACCCCCACCGCGGCGAGGTCCCCCGCGGTCAGACCGCCCTTCTCGAGCGCTCCCCGGATCACCCCCAGGCTGCGCTGCCAGATCTCGGAGGCGTCGTGCTCCACCCAGCCGGGCCTCGGGAAGATCTGCTCGTGCTCCTTCTGGTCGGCGGCCACCACCCGGCCCCCGTGGTCGAAGATCACGAAGCGGGTGGACGTCGTGCCCTGGTCGAGCGCCCCCACGTAGCTCCCGATCGGGTCCTCGCTCCTCGCCGGCCTCGCCACGCCTGCACCCTAGGGTCACCGCCGCGGCCGCCGCGACGAGATGACCGGCCATCGGCGTGCCCGGCGCTCAGGACCGGCCGCTACCCTCGGCACATGGCAGGCGTCCCCGACCTCTCCGCGGCAGCCGGCGCCGTGCAGGTGGCGCGAGCCGTGATCGACCAGGCGGCACGACGGCTCTCCGCCGGAGGGCCCGGAGCAGTAGACGACAACCAGGCCGTCGCTTACGACCTGGCGCACGCCGCCGCCGCAGTCGAGGCGGCCCGCCAGATGCTCGACTACGGGACGCGCGGCGGGGAGGAGGCGGCGCTCGCGGCGGCGTTCACCGCGGACGCCGTATGGGATCTGTCCGCCCGGCTGCTCGGCCGGGAGGCCTGCTGGGGAGTGCCGGCCGATGCCGTCGAGCCGGCACGGCCGTTCCTGGTCGCCCATCGCGACCCGGCGTGGCTGTCGAGTCTCGCCGGGGTGACAGGCCCGCGCCACCTCGACGCCGACTTCGAGATGGTCGCGGAGACGTTCCGCCGCTTCGCCGAGGACAGGATCGCGCCTGCGGCCGAGCGCATCCACCGCGACAACACCGACATCCCCGAGGAGATCATCTCGGGTCTCGGCAGGCTCGGGGCGTTCGGGCTCTCGATCCCCGAGGAGTACGGCGGGTTCGCGTCCGGGGGAGAACGTGACTACCTGGGGATGGTGGTGGCCACCGAGGAGCTCTCGAGGGCCTCGCTCGCCGCCGGGGGGTCCCTCGTCACCCGGCCCGAGATCCTGGCGCGGGCTCTGCTGCGCGGCGGCAGCGAGGAGCAGAAACGCCGCTGGCTGCCCGGGCTCGCCACCGGAGAGATCATGGCGGCGGTCGCCGTCACCGAACCGGACTTCGGATCCGACGTGGCCGGGATCACCACCAGCGCGGCGCGGTCCGGAGGGGGGTGGCTGCTGCGGGGCACCAAGACGTGGTCGACGTTCGCTGCGCGCGCCGACCTGCTCATGGTCCTCGCCCGCACCGACCCGGACCGCCGCAAGGGCCACCGGGGGCTGTCACTCTTCGTGGTCCCCAAGGACCGCGCCGAAGGCCGCGGGTTCGTGCTCACCCAGCCACGGGGGGGACGCCTCGAAGGGCGCCCGATCGACACGATCGGTTACCGGGGCATGCACTCCTACGAGCTCTCCTTCGACGGCTGGTGGGTCCCGGAGGACCACCTCGTCGGCGGGGAGGGCGGCGTGGGGCGCGGCTTCTACTACCAGATGGACAGCTTCGCGAACGGACGGCTGCAGACGGCAGCCCGTGCCGTCGGGGTGATGCAGGCCGCGTACGACCTCGCCGCTTCGTACGCGGCCGAGCGAGTGGTCTTCGGGCGCCCCGTCGGCGACTACCAGCTCACCCGCGTCAAGCTCACCCGGATGGCGGCGGCCGTGCAGGCGACCCGCCAGCATGCCTACGCGGTGGCCCGCCTCATGGCCAGGGGAGAAGGCTCCCTCGAAGCGTCCATGATCAAGACCTACGCGTGCCGTGCAGCCGAGTGGGTGACGAGGGAGGCCATGCAGATCCACGGGGGGATGGGCTACGCGGAGGAGTCTCCCGTCAGCCGGCTGTTCGTCGATGCTCGCGTCCTGTCCATCTTCGAAGGGGCCGACGAGACCCTGGCGCTCAAGGTGGTGGCGCGCAGGCTGGCCGAGCAGGCCGGCGCCGGGGTCCTGAGGCCCGCAAGCGGCGCTCCTTAGGAGCGCTCCAGGCCGGCGCGATCGCCGCGCGCCACGAGCATCGCGGCGACCTTGCGCGACGCCTCGTCGATCATCTCGTCGCCGAGCATCACCGCCCCCTGGCGGTCCCCCTCCGTGGCCTGGCGGTAGGCGTCGAGGATCCGCCACGCCCGGTCGAACTGCTCCTGAGAGGGGGAGAACACCTCGTTGAGGATCGCCACCTGGTCGGGGTGCAGGCTCCACTTCCCGTCGAAACCGAGGATCTGCGTCCGTCGGGCGTACCGGCGGAACCCCTCGGGGTCGCGGACCTTCACATAGGGCCCGTCGATCACCTGGAGCCCGTTGGCCCTTCCCGCCATGAGGATCTTCATGAACACGTAGTGGAAGTAGTCGCCCGGATACTCCTCGATGAGCAGGCCGCCGGCGAGCGACGGCATCCCGATGGACGCCGAGAAGTCCACGGGGCCGAGGATGACCGTCTCGAGGCGGGGCGACGCGGCGCAGATCTCCTCCACGTTGATGAGACCCTGTGCCGTCTCGATCTGCGCCTCGATGCCCACATGGCCGGCGGGAAGGCCGGAGTTGATCTCGACCTGGGAGAGCAGCAGGTCGAGGGCAACCACCTCTGCGGCGCTCTGCACCTTGGGAAGCATGACCTCGTCGAGGCGCGGCCCGGCCCGGCCCACGACCTCGATGACGTCGGCGTAGGTCCAGCGCGTGCCCCAGCCGTTGACCCGGACGCACAGCACAGCCTCGCCCCAGTCCTGGTCGCGCACGGCGGCGACGACCTTGGCGCGCGCCGCCTCCTTCTCCACCGGGGCCACGGCATCCTCGAGATCGAGGAAGAACATGTCCGCCGGCAGGCCGGGCGCCTTGGCGAGGAACTTGTCGTTCGAGCCGGGGACGGCGTGGCAGGAGCGGCGGGGGAGGTTGCGCGAGCGCTGGGACATGAGGCGCGATGGTAAGAGGCGGGGACGCGCCCGACCAGCCCGCAGTTCCCCGGACCGAAGAGCGCGGGCGGCCGCACCACCGGCTCGGTCCGGCGCCGGGCGCCGCGGAGGCCCGTTTCTCTTCCCCGGGGAGCTATCCCACCGGTCTCAGCAGCTCGGGGGCCACGGCGCAGGCGGCCGCGGACAGCCCCTCCTCGACCCCCGCGCACCCGCCGGGCCCGACCACGGCAGCGATCAGTGCGGCGGGCACCAGCTCGCCGGGGCGGTCCCACGGCTCCGCCCCGCCCGCGTCCAGCCGGGCGAGCAGGGCGTCCCACAGAGGCGCCGGGAGCACACGGCCCACGCCCGTGACGGCCCACACGGGGACACCCGCGTGGGCGGCCACCGCCGCCGCGGCAAGCGAGAGGGGCGACGCCAGCACGCCGGAGGGCCCCGCCGCCGAGGCTTCGACCAGCACCAGGCCCGCCACGGCCGCCGCAGGGCCCACTCCCGAAGCAGGAACCAGGCACGCCTCCCCCCCGCGCTCGTGCACGCGCCCCACGAGCCGGCCCCCGGCCCCCTCGGCGTCGACCACAAGGACCTCGACGTCCCCGCGACGTCCGAGCGCCGACGCGGTGAGCCCCGGCCACCCCACCACGAGGGCCGTCGTCTCGTCGGGGAGGTGGGTGGCGAGGACCCGGTCTGTTGGGTCGTCGTCGAGCTCTCGCGCCACCTGCCGGCACGCCGCCGGCTGGTCGTCGGCTGTCAGCACGCGCGCCGACAGCCACCACACGAGGCCTGACTCCACGTGCGCCTCCACCAGCCGCCGGCACGCGGGGACCAGGCCGGCCGGCTCGAGAGCCGCGATCTCGGCGAGCGACAGCGCCGCCTCGCGGGCCACGAACACCGGGTCGGCGCCCGCCACCCGTGCCAGATGGCGCAAGTGCTCGATCGGGTGCACGGTGTCCCGCTCAGGATCGCAGCGCGACCGTCATGAGCCGGGCTTGAAGATCATGAGATAGACGGCGACGACGACCAGGGCGTTGAAGGCGGCCCATCCCGCCGAGATGCGTTTCTCCAGCGAACGCAGCTCCGCCACTGCTGAGGGCTGGTCGGTCGGGACCGGCCCGGCTGCTGGCGGTCGGAAGCCCGGGGGCGTGCCGGGCCGGTAAGGGAGCTCGTCCCCTGCATCTCGCTGCCTGGCCGCCTCCTCCAGGCGGCGTGCGAGCGCCGAGTACTGGCGCTGGTTCCGTTTGATCCATCCGTGCAGAATCGCCACGTCCATCAGGTAGACGCCGGCGGCAGCGGAGACCCATCCCTGGCTGAACGTGATCACCGAGTTGCTGGCCGTCACCGCGCCGATGCCGAAGACGAGGGCGGAGTAGATCAACAGCTCGGCCAGCCCCGAGACGATCACGTTGACCTCGACCACTGCCGCGGCCCCGCCGCCCGGCCGGCGCTGTGCCAGGCTCACGTACAGGGCGTTGTACGCCACCGCGCCGAAGCCGCCGATCACGCACAGCACGTGCAAGAGGACGAGGATCTTGTAGCCGGTGCTCACAGCGGCGACCGTAGCCGCGACGAGCCGACGCTTCTAACCCGTCTAACCCGGCGGATCACCCGCCGCCGGCGGTGACGGGCGACGCCACGCGTGGCCGGCGCCGGGCCGCCGCCGGCGCGTCAGCGTTCGCCTGCGCCATCAGCAGCTGTGAGCCCCCCGGCGGACAGTGACGCACGGGAAGGCGCCACGAGGTGGAGGCCCCGCCGCGGCTCGACGACGTCGTCGACCAGGCCATACTCGACCGCCTCCCGCGCTCCAAGGATGTAGTCGCGGTCGGTGTCACGCGAGATCCGTTCGACCGGCTGCCCCGTGTGATACGCCAGGATCTCATCCATCCGACGGCGCAGAAATGCCATCTCCCGAGCCTGGTTCTCGATATCGACGGATTGGCCCTGCGCTCCTCCGTGGGGCTGGTGGATGAGCACCCGGGAGTTCGGCAGGGCCAGGCGCTTGCCCCGCGCACCGCCGGCGAGCACCACCGCAGCGCCGGAGGCGGCCAGCCCCACGCAGACGGTCGACACGTCCGGACCGATGACCTGCATGGTGTCGTAAATGCCGAGTGTGGCGGTGACCGAGCCGCCGGGGCTGTTGATGTACAACGAGATGTCCTTGCCGGGGTCCTCGGCGGAGAGGTGAAGGAGTTGCGCGGTGAGCAGGTTCGCGCTGGCGTCGGTGATCTCCGTGCCCAGCACCACTATCCGGTCCTTGAGGAGTCGAGAGTAGATGTCGTATGCGCGCTCGCCCCGGGGGGACTGCTCGATGACCGTGGGGACCAGGTAGCTCACGTCCGTCTCCTCTCATGCAACCTGCCAGTTGCACGATACCCGTACCGGGCCAGAACATGCAACCCTGGTGTTGCGCACTGTGAGGAGGGCCGCATGATCCGCCGCCAACTGGTCATACCCGTGACTCCCGAGCGACTCTGGGAGGTGCTGACGGATCCCGCCCAGCTCGATGACTGGTTCGGTGGCCACTTCGAGTGGGAGTTGCGTGAGGGGGCACCCATCTTCTTCGTCGGCGACGATGGCGGGTTGCGCGAGGGGCGCGTGGAGGTGGTGAGACCGCAGCGTCACCTGCGTTTTCGGTGGTGGCTCGCCCCGCCGCGCGACACCCCCGACAACACGCTTCGACCCCCGGCCGGCGGGGGCGCGGCCGGCGGGGGCGCGCGTGGCGAAGCCGAGCGCAGCGAGACCGAGGTGAGCTACGTGCTCATCCCCGAGAGCGCCGGCACCCGGCTCACGATCCAGGAGCGTCCGGTATCTTCAACGGACACGAGCGCCGTCGCCGGCTCGTCGCCCGCGCAGGGCGGCTCGACGATCAGCGGCAACCCGAAGGCCCGGATGTCCCCGACGGATCGCTGGACAGCATGGGACGAGCTGCTCGTTGGAGCCTCTTGGCATGGCACCATGTCGATGACCGCCTCTCGTGCCCGCTCCTGAACGCCCCGACGTCCCGGGTCCGGCCGGCCGACCGAAGGAGGACCACCAAGCGGTCGCGGTGTTCAGCGCTCTGTCGGACCCTACCCGCCGCAGCCTCCTGGACCGGCTTTCGAGCGAGGGGCCGATGACCGCGACGCAGCTCTCGGCACGCTACCCGGTGTCGCGGCAAGCCGTCACCAAGCATCTCGCCGCGCTCTCCGCGGCGGGACTTCTCCGGGCTCAGCGGCAGGGCCGCGAGGTGCTCTACGAGATCGCCGGGGAGCGACTCACCGCCGCCAGCTCCTGGCTCGATGAGGTCGGTCGACGGTGGGACCGGCGCCTCGAAGCGCTCGCCCGCAAGCTGGACGAGGGCACGGCGGACTGAGGCAGGCCGGGCAGCGCCGCCAAGCGGCCGGCGCCAGGTTGCCGGACCGGCGATCGCCCGGTTCGGCTGGGCCCAGGTGCCGACCTCGCCCGGCTCACCGGCTGCGCTGGCTTGGCCCCGCTACTTGACGATTCCACCCCGGGTCATGGCGTCGACGTCGAGCGCCCTGTCGACCTCTTCCTCCGTGAGGAGGCCCCGCTCCAACACGATGGTCCGCAGATCCTTCCCCTCCTTCAACGACGCCTTGATCACCACCGCGGCCTCTTCGTAGCCGATGTAGGGGTTGAGGGCCGTCCCGATCGACGGAGACGACAGGGCGAAGGTGCGACACCGCTCGACGTCGGCCGCGATGCCGGCGATGCACCTGTCGGCGAACACGCGGCTGACCGACGACAGCAGCCGTATCGACTCGAGGAGGTTGCGGGCGATCACAGGCAGCATGACGTTGAGCTCGAGGTTGCCGGCGGCGCCGCCGAAGGCGACGGCGGCGTCGTTGCCGATCACCTGGGCCACGACCTGGGACACGGCTTCGGGGATGACGGGGTTGACCTTGCCGGGCATGATCGACGAGCCCGGCTGCAAGTCCGGGATTCGGATCTCAGCCAGGCCCGTCCGCGGCCCGCTCCCCATCCAGCGCAGGTCGGTCGCGCACTTGTACAACGACACGGCGATCGTGCGCAGGACTCCCGACGCCTCCACCAGCGCGTCGCGCGCCCCCTGCGCCTCGAAGTGGTCGCGGGCCTCGGTCAGCGGCAGGCCCCGGTCCTCGGCGAGCCGCTTGATCACCCGTGACGCGAACCCCCGCGGTGCGTTGATGCCTGTGCCGACGGCGGTGCCGCCGAGCGGCAGTTCGGCGACGCGGGGAAGGCACGCTTCGAGGCGCTCGATCCCGTGCTCGACGGCGGCTGCGTACCCACCGAACTCCTGGCCGAGGGTCACAGGCGTGGCGTCCATCAGATGTGTCCGGCCCGACTTGACGACCGTCCGGAACTCCCGGCTCTTCTTCCGCAACGCCCGGGCCAGGTGCTCCAGCGCCGGGATCAGGCGGGCGCGGATCTCGGTGGCGGCTGCAAGGTGGATCGCCGAGGGAAACACGTCGTTCGAGGATTGCGAGGCGTTGACGTGATCGTTGGGATGGACCTTGGAGCCGATCCGCTCGGACGCCAGGCTGGCCAGAACCTCGTTCATGTTCATGTTCGTCGAGGTGCCCGAGCCGGTTTGGAAGACATCGAGGGGAAATTCCTGGTCCCAGCGGCCGTCAGCCACCTCCGCAGAGGCCTCGTGGATGGCGGCTGCTATCGCCTTGTCGACCGTCTTCAGGCGTGCGTTCTCGAGCGCCGCTGCGCCCTTGATGGCGGCGAGCGCCGAGATGAGCGCCCGCTCCACCCGCATCCCCGAGATGGGGAAGTTCTCGACGGCCCGTTGCGTCTGCGCCTGCCACTTCGCGTCGGCTGGAACGCGGACGTCTCCCATCGAGTCGTGTTCGACCCGGTACTCCGGTTGCGTCTCGCTCGTCATGAAATGGACCGTACAGCACCGGTCAAGAACGGGCCCCCCGCCGCCCAGGTTGACAGAGTGGATGATGTGACTAGAGTTGAATGTTGCTGATCCGGGAGCGCATCCCAATGACGACCTCATCCCCCGCCCGGGCGGCCCGGGTTCTAGTCGCATCGCTCGCCGGCGCCGGAATGGCGCTGGGTGTCCCGTCGGGCGCGTGGGCGGCGAGTTCCTCTCCTTCCCCCGGCCCTTCGGCTGCCCAGGAGGCGGCCCTGAGGATCCAGGCGCAGCAACTCGCCGGCGAGATCCAGGCTGACGGCCGGCGCCTCGACCAGCTCTCGGAGGCTCTCGACGCCGCCTGGGCGCGAAGCCAGCGTCTCGAGGGACAGCTCGGTTCCCTGCGCGCCGCCATGGCGGTCACCGACGCTCGAGCCACCGCCGCGCGCGCCGCGCTGAAGGAGCAGGCGATCCTCGCCTACCTTGCGGGCGGGGCCCCCCTCATCACCCAGATTCCCAACGTGCCGGGCGCCGATCCGAGCCTCACCGCCTCCTATGCCGAGATCGTCACCGGCGGGCAGCAGCGGGCGGTGGATGCCTATCGCTCGGCCCTGGCCTCCCAGACGGCGCAAGCCCGCCAGGTGGCGTCGGCGGAGCAGGAGGTGTCGGCCACCGTGTCGACGCTCCGCGCGGACGGCGCCGCCGCCACCCAGGAAGCCGCGGCCCGCCGCGCCGCGCTCTCGCGGGTCAAGGGCCGGCTGGCCTCTCTGGTCGCCCAGGTGCAGGCAGAACAGCAGAGGGCCGAGCAGGCCGCGCTCGAGCGCGCCATCCTCCAGCGCCGCGACGCGCCCCCGACCACGTCGCCACCGGCGACGGCGGCGGCGGCGCCCCCCGCCCCGAGCGCTCCCATCCCCCCACCGGCGGCCCCGGCGAACACTCAGGCCTCCCCCAGGCCGACCGCCTCCCCCAGGCCGACCGCCTCCCCGACGAGCGCCACCACCGCCACCAGCGCAACCACCCCCACGACCTCTGCGGCCGCGCCGGACCCGCCGGCATCGGGAACCAACGTGGCGGCACCGGGATCGGCCACGGCGGTCCGGTACGCGTACGCGCAGTTGGGCAAGCCCTACCAGTGGGCCGCGGCAGGGCCCAACTCCTTCGACTGCTCGGGCCTTACCATGATGGCCTGGGCGGCCGCCGGCGTGTCTTTCCCTCACCTCGCCCAGGGGCAGTACGACCTGACCACGCGGATCTCGCTCGCCAACACCCTGCCCGGCGACCTGATCTTCTTCGGCACGCCGAACAACGTGTACCACGTCGGCATCTACATCGGGAACGGGCAGATGATCGACGCCCCCGAGACGGGCGAGAACGTCAGCATCAGCTCCATCTACTGGAGCGACCTGCTCGGCGCCGGCCGGGTCAACGCCTAGCGCAGCAGCCAGCGGGTGCGAATCGCCGCCAGCACGAGGGGCAGGACCCGGTCGGCGCCTGCGGATGTGAGGTGGACACCGTCGGCGTCCCGGACCTGGACGGGATGGCCTCCCGGCCCGTCGAGGTATTCGGCGAAGCCGTGCGGGGCGATGGCGGGGCCAGGGTCGACGACGGCGACACCGGGGTGGGTGGCCGCCTCGGCGGAGACAATGTGGTTGATGATGCCTGTGGTGTACTCGAGATGCGGGCTGGCCACGGGCGGGACCAGGACCCACACGAGCAAGCGGCCGGCGGTCGCGACCTCGTTCATCACCGCCGACACGCGGCGCGCGTACTCGGCCTTCCAGGCGGCGCTGTCCCGGACGTAGTAGCGCCCTCCGGCTTGCATGTCCTGGTCGTCGTTGGCGCCGAACGTGACGATCACCACGGACGGGTCGTGGTCACGGATCTCGGCAGCGATCGCGGCAGGCCAGTTGTAGACGTCGGGTCGGGCCAGGCCCGTGCCGATCTGCATGTCCTCGGTCGCCCGCACGGCGCGGTCGCCGGCCACGTGGCCGATCACCGCGTCGGCGAGCATGCCGATGAGGGAGTCGCCGGCGACCCAGATCTTGAGCGGTGCGGCGGCGGTGGGCCGGAGCGGCCGGGGCGGCCCTTTCGCCGCGACGTGCGAGACCCCTCCGGCCGCAGGCGCCGTCCGGCGTGACCCGGGTCCGGCCGGCTTGGGCCGCAGCAGCGCGTCGATACCCCCGAGGAGCGCCGGCACCCCCTCGGGCACCCCCCCTCGAGGGGGGACCGCCACCGAAGCAGCGCCTCCGGACCCGGGCTGGTTGGTGCCACCGATGCTGGCGAGCCACCGGTGCGGGAGGTTGAGCCTCAGCGCGTCGCTGACGTCTTTGAACGGCCGAACGAGCGACAGCTCGACCGAGCGCGCCGTGCCGTATCTTTCCGAGGAGACCGAGGCGACGAGGCTGTCCGCGTCGAGCAGCGCAGCGAACAGGAGAGCGAGCACCACCACCGCGATCACCCGGCCGGCGGGGTACACGCCAGCGGGACGCTGCCGCTGCTCCTTCCTGCTCGTCTGGGGGGGTCGGAGCCTCTGCATATCAGAACCGGAAGTAGATGAACGGGGCAACGCCTGCGGGCCCGAAGGCGTCGATGACGACGGCCACGCCGGCGAGGCACAGCGCCTGGGCGGCCACACCCAGTTGCGCGAAGCGCTCGTGGGCCGGAGCCGTGAGGCGCGCGGGAAGCCACTGGGCCGCGATGGCGACGACGACCACCGTGGCCACCATCACGTCAAGATGGATGTGCGGGCCCCGCGCGAAGATCCTGCCGAGCACCTGGACCCCGTTCGCGAACGACGTCGCCCGGAAGAAGATCCAGCCGAGGCACACGGCATGGAAGGTGACCAACCACGCGCCCACGCGCCCGGCTCGCCGGCGCGCCGGGGCATGGCGGCGGCTCACTGCAACCGCCGCCGCGGTCCCCGTGCTCGCCGGCGAGCCCACGGCTTCGGTGCCGCCCTCACCGCCGGGGTGGTCGGCGGCGGCAGCGCGGCGCAGCAGGGCGCGGCTTCGACGCCACAACTGCGCCCGCTCGCCGGCGAGCCACGCCCCGTGGAAACCGCCCCAGGCGACGAACGTCCACGCCGCCCCGTGCCACAGCCCGCCGAGCAGCATGGTCGCCATCAGGTTGACGTAGGTTCGCGACTCCCCTCGCCGGTTGCCGCCGAGAGGGACGTAGAGGTAGTCGCGCAGGAAGCGCGACAGGGTCATGTGCCAGCGGCGCCAGAATTCCCGCACGGAGAGCGACCGGTAGGGCGAGTCGAAGTTCTCGGGGAAGCGAACGCCGAGCAGCAGCGCCAGGCCGATCGCCATGTCCGTGTAGCCGCTGAAGTCGGCGTAGATCTGGATGGCGTAGGCGTACACGCCGAAGAGCGCTTCGATCCCCGCGTGCTGCTTGGGCACGGCGAAGAGCGGGTCGGCGGCCTGCCGGGCGAGGTAGCTCGCCACCACCACCTTCTTGAAGAGGCCGCGAGCGATCAGCCACAGGGCACGGGCGCCATCGACGCGCCGCGGATCGATGCGCTGGCGGATCTGAGGCAGAAACTCCGACGCGCGGACGATCGGCCCGGAGAGCAGGTGCGGGAAAAAGGAGAGGTAGACGGCGAAGTCCATCAGCCCGACGGGCCGGACCTTGCCGCGCTTGACGTCGATCACGTAGGTGATCGCCTGGAAGGTGAAAAAAGAGATCCCCGCCGGCAGGACAACCCTGGGTACCGGCAGGTGCACACCGAGGCCGAGGTGGTCGACGATACCCGTCGTGCTGCTCGACAGGAAGCCGATGTACTTGAACCAGCCCAGGCCTGCCAGGTTGATCGCGACGGCGGCGGCCGACCACCGCCGGCGGGCCACGCCCTCCGCACCGTCGATTCTGAACGCCAGGAAGTGGTTGACCACCGTCGACGCGGCGAGAAGCGGAACGAACCCCCAGCCGGCGCAGCCGTAGAAGAACCAGCTCGCGGCCACCATGAACAGCTTCCACCGGATGCGGTGGGGCATCAGCAGCCAGCTGACGAGCAGCACCGCTGCGAAGAAGACGGCGAATGAAACGGTCGGGAACAGCACGGCGCGCCGCTCAGCTCGAGAGCTGCGCGTGCCCTTGCAGCGAGCGTCCTGACTCTCCTCGCGCCAGAAGGGTCACGCCTGCGGACATGGCGATGAGCGCCGCGAGCTCCACCGCCACCGCAGCGGGCCGAGACGCGATGCTCTCCCCGAAGGCGACCGCTCCGATCACGACGCTCACGACGGGGTCCACCACGCTCATCGCCGGCAGGGAGACGTCGAGCCCACCCGCCTGGAAGGCGCTCTGTGCCACCACCATCCCGATCACGCCGGCGGCGAGCATCACCCAGGGCTGCCACGCCTCGAGGAGGTGCACCAGTCCCCCGCCGAGGAGGTGGGCGCTGGTCTTGGTCAGGGCGGCCGTACCGCCGTAGATCACCCCGGCGGCCCCCGAGTACAGCACGGCGCGCTGCCAGGCGCTCCTGCGTCGGCCGGCCATGAGCAGCAGCCCCACGGTCAGGGCCGACGTCGTGAGCAGGAGGGTCCACACCAGGGGAGCGACGTCGTTGTGACCCGCGTGCGGAGCGGCGACGATCAAGAAGGCCGCGAGCCCGGCGCAGACGAGCACCGCGGCGAGCCAGTCGCGCGCGTACAGACGTCTGCCGGCCAGGGCGGCGCCCAGAGGCAGGGCAAAGAGCAAGCCGCACACGAGCACGGGCTGCACCACCACGATCGGCCCGTGCCCGAGTGCCAGGAACTGCAGCCCGTAGCCCACGACGTCGCATGCGACGCCGAGAAGCCACATCGGCTTCCGGGCAAGGCGAGCCAGCATGCTCAGCCGCAGCGACTGGTCGTCCGGCTCCGCTGCGGCGCCACGCTGCTGGAGCACCGAGGCCAGCGCGTACATGAGGGCCGCGCCCAGTGCGCTCAGGACCGCCACCACGCGGTCGAGGCTACCGGACGAAGACCGGCGAACCCGGGTGGGTGCCACGCGCCTCTCGCGGTGGCCCTCCGGGACTCCGTGCAAGACTGCGGCCGTGGGCGCGTGGTGGAACGGCAGACACAGCGGGCTTAAACCCTGCGGCCTCACGGCGTGAGGGTTCGAATCCCTCCGCGCCCACGACAGCGGCGGCGCGCCGGCGGATCCCGCGCCGCGTCTGGCTACCGGGCGCTGCCCGCTGCCGGCGGGGGCGGAGGGTCGGGCCAGAGGGGGATGTCGGGGGGCCGCAGGTCCGCCGGCTTGCCCGCCCGGTGCCCCGGAGGCGCCCAGCCGGCGGCGTCCGTTCCCCCGGCAGCCGCCGCCCCCCCGCCAGCCGCCGCCCCCCCGCCAGCAGCCGGGATGTCGTCGTACCCGGCCCCGGGCTCCGGCGACTCGGCGCCGGCGGGGACCTGCCCGGAGGCGCCAGCCGTCGCCACGTCGACCGGGTAGGTCCGCATGGCCCGCAGGAGGATGACGCCGCTCGCCAGGAGGAGAAGCAGCATCAGGGCGAAGGTCCACTGGAGGCCGCGGCGGCCGCCCCCGAAGAGGTGCTCCGAGGCCGCCCCGAAGACCAGGGGGGCGAGCGAGAGGGCAATCGACCGGAGGGTCGTGCGAACCGCCTCCGCTCTCCCCCACAGAAGGGCGGGCATGATGTCAAGCCGCGCAGCGTCGATCGGCGGGTTCTGGACCGCCAGCATGAAGGCGGCCAGCGTGAGGTACGGCACGGCGGTCAGGAGGCTGCGGGTCAGGATGGCTGGCAGGAAGAGGACGCTCGCGAGCAGCGCGCCGAGGGCGGCCACGAAGATCCGGGCGTTGAGGAACCCGCGCTGCAAGAGGCGGTCGCTCGAACTGCCGGCCACGAGCACCCCGACCAGCGCCCCGAACCCGAGAACCAGGAGAAGCAGGTTCGCCAGCGCCTGGTCGATCCCGTACTGCTCCTTGACGAACTCGACGGCGAAGGTCTCGATGCCCGACAGGTAGAAGTAGCCGCATGCGCTCGAGACGATGAGCACGACGTTGGTGGGCACGCGCAGCACCTCGCGCACCGCCTGGGGAAGGTGCATCGACCGGAGGTCGGAGCTGAACATCCGGCTCGGGTCGGGCTGGATCCGGCGCGCCGCGGCCAGGCGCTGCGCGTCCGTGGGCCCGTGCCCGGAGGACCCCGGGGCCCCCATCGCCTCCTTCGCGCCTTCCGGGCCGGCGCCGGCCGGGTCCGGTCCCCCGGCCTGCCGCTCCACGGGCAGCGGGCGGCGGGCCCCGCGAACGGGCTCGGGGAGGTGCATCACCTGCCAGGACAGCACGAACGCCGGTATCGCGAGGAAGACGAACGCCGCCCGCCACGACAAGGCGGCGATGTCACCCGTGACGGCGAAGCCGACCCCGGCTCCCAGCAGCTCGCCGCTCAGGATGAAGCTGTAGATCCGGCCCCGCTCGGCAGCGTTGAAGTAGTCGCCGACGAGCGAGGCGACCACCGGGCCCGCAGCCGCCACGACCACCCCGAGCGCGACGCGGGCCAGGAGCAGGTGCCCGAAGGAGCTCGCGGTCGCGCTCCAGAGCATCGCCACGCCCCACAGCGCGACGGCGAGCCCCAGGACGCGTGTGCGCTTCAGGCGGTCCGCCATGACCCCGAAGGGCAGGCTGGCCACCGCCGCCACCAGGGAGGCGACGGTGACCAGCAGCCCGATGTCGGTGTTGTCTATGTGGAGCGCCCCCCGCAACTGGGTCGCCGACGCCCCCACGGTCGCCGAGTCGGCGCTGCTCAGCGCCAGGACGGACGCGAGGACGACAACCACCCGGCTGCGCTCCCGGCTGCCGATGAGCCGCTCGAGGCGGGTCCGCGTCGAGCGCGCGGCCGAGCCCGCCCGGTCCCGCCAGCGGCTCATCGATCCCTCACCCTCCATGCCCCCTCCACCCTACGGCGGCGGTGGCTGTCGATTCGCAGCCATGCGGCCCCCCGCTGCGGGACCCCGGCTCAGCGGCTTGGAAGCGGGATCAGCCCTTCTTTGTCTCCCAGAAGATGCGGTCGATCTCGGCGATCTGGGCGAGGAGGTCGTCCGCGACAGCCACGTCGTTGGTGGCCTTGGACTGCCCGGCGGCCTTGGTCGCCTTCCAGAACAACTCGTGGAGCTGCGGGTACTTCTCGAGATGCTGCGGCTTGAAGTAGTCGGTCCACAGCACCCACAGGTGGTGCTTGACGAGCTCGGCCCGCTGCTCCTTGATGTACACGGCCCGGGTCTTGAAGACGTTCTCGTCGGAGGCGTTGAACTTCTCCATGATCGCCTTCACCGATTCGGCCTCTATGCGGGCCTGTGCCGGGTCGTATACCCCGCAAGGCAGGTCACAATGTGCGTGGATGGTCTGCGGCTCGCTCAACCGATCGGCGAAGCTGAACAGGCGAGAGAAGATCGACATCAGCGAGGCTCCTTCTTCGTCATGAGTCGTGGACAGAATCACCCTACCCACTGCCGGCACCTTGGTTGCCTAGTGCCGGCGCTCGCGCTCCTGTGGCCGCGGAGAGTGAAGGTCGCGGGCGACAGCATGCGCCCGACCTTCGAGCCCGGCGACCGGCTGCTCGTGGGCCCTCTGTTGCGCATACGCCCTGGCCAGATCGTCGCCGTGGCCGACCCCCGCGAGCCGCGGCGGCTTCTCGTCAAGCGGGTGCAGGCGGTGTCGGCCGACGGATCGCTGGTCGACGTTCGCGGCGACAACCCTTCGTCCAGCACCGACAGCCGGGTCTTCGGTCCCGTCGCCCGCTCCACGGTGGTGGGCAGGGTGCTGTACCGCTACGCCCCGCGGGCGAGGGTGAGCCGAATCTCCCACTAGGACACTACGATCGGTCCGATGCCTCCGGACCGGGCCTCCGATCCGCCGCGTACCACGGGGGCGCTGCTCCCGCTTCGCAAGCCCGACGCGGCGCCCCAGGAGACGCGCCTTGGCGACGTCGACGAGTGGGGCCGGTCCGAGAGGGTGCGGACGATCATCCGCCAGGCCTTCGGGCCTCTCTACAGGCACTGGTTCCGCGTCGAGTGGGAGGGCCTGCACAAGATCCCTGCCTCCGGCGGGGCGCTGCTCGTGGCCAACCACGCCGGCGCCATACCGGTCGACGCCCCGGTGATCATGCACGGCATCGAAGAGGAGCTCGGGCGTCCCGTCTACGGCCTGGCCGACTTCCTGTTCCGGTCGCTGCCCTTCGGCGGCACGTTGTGGGCCCGAGGGGGGGGAGTCGCCGCGCACCCCGACAACGCCTACCGCCTCCTCCACCATCAGCAGCAGCTGGTCCTGGTCTTTCCCGAGGGAACCAAAGGAACCGGGAAGCTGTACTCCGACCGCTACCGCCTGCGGCGCTTCGGTCGGGGCGGCTTCGTGGAGATCGCCATGAGGGCCGGCGTGCCCATCGTCCCCATCACGGTGCTCGGAAGCGAGGAGGCGATGCCGGTGCTGGCGCGCTCCACCCGCCTGGGCCGGATGCTCGGCCTCCCGTACGTGCCGCTGACGGCCAACATGCTGCTGTTCGGGCCCCTCCTCGGGCTGGTCGCCTACCTGCCGGCCAAGTTCAAGGTGCGGGTCCTCGAGCCGGTGTACCTGGACGTTCCTCCCGACCAGGAGCGCTACCCGCGCAGCCGCGTCCTCGACGCCGCCGAGGAGATCCGGCTGCGGATGCAGGACAGCCTCTTCGACATGCTGCGCCGGCGCCGCAGCGCGTGGCGGGGATGAGCGTGGGCCGCCGGATGCTGATCACGGGTCTGTCGTCCTTCTGGGGCGGCCGCCTGGCACAGGAATTCGAGCGGGACCCCGGCGTCGAGGTTGTGGTGGGCATGGACAGCCGCCCGCCGGTGGTGGCCCTCGGCCGGACGGAGTTCGTGCGGGCGGACGAGACGTACTCCATCCTCTCGCGTCTCGTGCGCGCCACCCAGGTGGACACGATCGTGCACGCCGGCCTGATCGTCGACTCGTCGTCGCAGTCGGCGCGGGTCCTGCACGAGCACAACGTGATCGGCACCATGAACCTCCTCGCCTCCGCGGCCGCCGAGGACAGCCGGGTTACGACCGTCGTGGTCAAGTCCTCGACGCTGGTGTACGGGTCCGCCCGGCGGGACCCCACGTGGTTCGCCGAGGACAGCCGCCGGACGTCGCCGGCCCGGACACCGGTGGAGCGGTCCCTCCTCGAGGCGGAGGAGCTCATCGAGGCGTTCGTCGAGGAGAACCCCGGTGTCCGCGCCGCCGTCCTCCGCTGCGCCAACGTGCTGGGTGAGGACCTCGTGACCGCCCTGTCTCGGGCGTTGTGCGGCCCGGTGACGCCCGTGGTGGCCGGTTTCGACCCGCAGCTGCAGTTCGTCGAGCAGGAGGACGTCATCCGGGCCATCCGCTTCGTCGTCGCCCGCGGCCTCGAGGGGGTCTTCAACGTCGCGGGCGACGGCCGCCTGCCCTGGTCCGAGATCCGGGCGATGGCAGGGCACTTCCCCCTGCCGTTGAGCCCGGTGCTCACCGGCCTGGCTGTCCTGCCCCTGTCGCGCCTGGGGCTGTTGCGGCTGGCACCCGAGACGCTCGAGCTCCTGCGCTTCGGGCGGGGGGTGGACAACACCAAGCTCAAGCACGCAGGCTTCCGCTACAACTTCACGACCGCTGGAGCCGTCCGGCACTTCGTCGAAGCGCGGCGCGTGGGCCGGGTCGCCGGCGATCGGCCGGCGTACCGCTACGAGAGCGACGTAGAGGCCTTCTTCCGCCACTCCCCCGCCGTGGTCGTCCCGCCTGCGTGAGCCTCCGCGGCTACGGCCCGGCCTTCCGGACCGGGCGGATATGAGAGCGCTGCCGCTCGGTCCCGCGCCCCAGCGGCTGTTCGTTCGCCGTCAGTCGTCGGGGAGGATCCACTTCCGCATGTAGTCGGCGCGGCGCTCCGCCCACTCCTCCGCGGTGATGGCGTAACGGACGTGGTCCTCCCACACGCCGTCGATCTCCAGGTACCGCAGCGCGGTCCCCTCGTCGCGGAGCCCGAGCTTTTCCACGACCCGATGGCTGGCCCGGTTGCGGGGGATGATCGACGCCTGCAGGCGGTGGAGGCCAAGCTCCTCGAACGCGTAGCGACACAGCACCGCGAACGCCTCCGGCACGTACGAGTTGCCGGCCAGCGCCTCGTCGATCCAATAACCGACATAGGCGTTCTGATAAGGCCCCCTCTGCACGGAGGACAGGTTGATCTCCCCGGCGAAGCGCTTCCCGCCCGCTCCGACGAAGATCCCGAACCCGTAGCCGGTGCCGAGCTGGCGCTCGCGCTCGCGGGCACCGCAGCGCGCTGCGAACACCCGCCGGTCGTGCGTGGCGTCCGGCTGGCCGGGTACCGGGCGGGGCTCCCACTTGACCAGCCAGTCGTGCGCGCGGACACGCACCTCGGCCCACGCCTCGAAATCTCCCGCGACGAGCGGGCGCAGCAGGACCCGGCGACCCGTCAGGTCGAGTCCGCCGGCCCTGGAGAGGTTTCCCCAGCTCACCGGCCCAGCACGTCGGCCAGCGCGCCCAGCAAAAGCGTGACGTTGCGCATCCGCGCTGTGTGACCCATGCAACCGATGCGCCAGACTTTGCCCGCCCACGGCCCGACACCGCCGCCGATCTCGATGCCGAAGCGCTCCAGCAGCGCCCGTCGAACCGACACGTCGTCCACGCCGGGGGGTACCAGCACCGTCGTCAGCTCGGGTAGCCGGTGGCCCTCGGCCGCCCACAGCTCGAGGCCGAGCTTTTGCAGGCCGTCCTGGAGAGCGGCGCCGCACTCCGCGTGGCGGGCCCACGCCGCCCCGAGCCCCTCATCGAGAATCGCGCCCAGGGCGGCGTGCAAGGAGGTGACCATGGCGACCGGCGCCGTGTGGTGGTACTTGCGGGTGGCGCTCGCCGTGTAGTCGCCGATCATCCCCAGGTCGAGGTACCAGCTCTGAGGCCGGGTCACCCGCCGTTCCCAGGCGCGGGTCCCGACAGTGAACGGCGCCAGCCCCGGCGCCACCCCCAGGCACTTCTGGGTGCCGCTGTAAGCGACGTCGACGCCCCACTCGTCGACCGCGACAGGGATCCCCCCGAGCGAGGTGACGCAGTCCGCGAGGACCAGTGCGTCGCCCTTGGCCGAGGCCACGGCGGCGACGTCGTTGCGGACCCCTGTGCTGGTCTCGGCGTGCACCAGGGCGATGAGCGCCGGCGAGGGGTGGGCGTCGAGCAGCGCCTGAGGGTCGAGGGGCTGCCCCCAGGGGGCGTCCACCCGGACGACCTCGGCGCCGCTGCGGGCGGCGACGTCGCACATGCGCTCGCCGAACAGCCCGTTGACGCCGACCACCACGACGTCACCGGGGTGGACGGTGTTGACGAACGCCGCCTCCATGCCGGCGGAGCCGGTCCCCGACACCGGGAGGGTCAAGGCGTTGTCCGTGGCCCACACCGTCCGCAGCCTGGCGCAGGTCTCGTCCAAGATCTGAAGAAAGACGGGGTCGAGGTGCCCGAGCATCGGCCGCGACAGCCCCTCTGTCGCTTCCGGATATGGGTTGCTCGGCCCAGGGCCCATCAATATCCGTTCGGTCACAACCATGATCGGCCATCGTAGACGCCGGCGCTCCGGGGGCGCCCCGGCGACGCCGGCGCCGAGGCGGGGGCGGGGCGGGGCGGTGGCGGCGCGGCGCGGGGCGGGGCG
>JAJYLA010000018.1 GCA_021788115.1 Actinomycetes bacterium
GCGCCGTGCGCGGACGGGCCGCCCGGCCAGCCGGGGCGGGGCGCCGGGCCGGGGGCGCCTGGTCAACTCGGCGACGAAGGGGGACGGCTCGCTGGCGTCGGAGAGGATCACCACCTCGGCCCGGGCGCGAGTGAGCGCGACGTGGAACACTCGCCTCTCCTCCTCGACCGACGTGGCGAGGCGGTGCGGGAAGAGCCCGCTGGTGGCGCCGATGACAGCCACGCGCGGCCACTCGCGGCCCTTGACGCGGTGAACCGTGGACAGCGTCACGCCGGCCGACGGCGCGCGACCGCCCAGGCTGGCCCTCAGCCACGATTCGAAGGTGGCGGCGTCCGGATGCAGCGCCGCGACCTGCTCGAGGGCGGCAAGGTCGTCACCATGGCTCGAGCGGTCCGCTTCGCCCCGCGACGCGTCGAGGGAAGCGAGCGTCGCCCCCAGGCCGATCTGCTCGCGCACGGCGCGCAGGATCTCGGCGGTGCTCCCCTTCCTCGCGGCGCGCCGCAAGATCTCGAGGTCGTCGGCGTAGGAGTCGACCTTCGGGCCGTCTCCCCCTGTCAGCCGGCTTGCCAGGCGCCGCAGCCGGGCGACCGACGTGACCGACGGCTCGGTCATCATGTCGGCGACCTTCGGGGCGATGCGCCGCGACGGCCGCCGCACGGTCTCCGCCACATCGGACCGCGCGATCCTCTCGGGCGCCAGCGCGATCCGGAGGTAAGCCAGGGTGGTGCGGATCCCGGTGCGCCCGAGTACCGACGCGTCCACGGGACGGTCGCAGGGGACCCCGGACTCGGACAGGCGAACCTGCACGGGCAGCAGAGCCGAGTTCACCCGGGCGAGGATCGCCATCTCCGTGTACGCGGCGCCGGACTGCCGCCAGGACTCCACCAGGGTGGCGGCCTCCACCGCGGCGGCAGTGCCCTCGACGCGCCGGATCTGCAGGCCGGCGCCGTCGCGCGCCGCCCCGCCGGGAGACCGCATCGTCTTGTCGATGCGCCGGACGTTGTGGCTGAGCAGACACCGGGCGGCGTCCACCACCGCCGGCGGGCAGCGGTAGTTCACCTCGAGGGCGTGGCTCGAGGCTCCGGGGAAGTACTGGCCGAAGCGGATGAGGAACTCGGGACTGGCCCCGGCGTAGGCGTAGATGACCTGGTCGTCGTCGCCCACGCCGAATACCTGGAAGCCGGGGGCGGCCACCAGCCGCAGGAGCAGGAGGTACGCGGGTGTGAGATCCTGGAACTCGTCGACGAGGAGGTGGCGGGCGGCGCCCTGTGCGGCGGCGCGCGCCGCCGGGTCGTGAAGGAGGATCTCCACGGCGAGGTAGATCTGCTCGTCGAAGTCGAGGCATCCCTCCCCGGCCAGGATCTCGCGGTAGCGGCCGAACGCGCCGGTGATGCCCTCGGCGTCGGCCACCCGCTCCTCGGCTTCCCGGGGAGCCACCAGCCCGAGGCGGATCATCGAAAGGGCTTCCAGGTAGGGGGCGAGCACGTCGGTGTTTGCCTGGCGGCGCACCGGCACGAGTCCCTCGAGGATCCGCCGCACCCGGGTCTCCTCGATGACCGTGCGCCGCCGGCGGGGTCCGCCGATGTCGCCGTTGCAGATGGCCAGGGCCAGCGAGTGGATCGTTCGGACGTGGCACCCGAGGCCCGCGGTGCGCTCGACGAGCTCTTCGGCCGCCCGCCGGTTGTAGGCGACGGCAGTGAGGGCGTCCGGCTCCACCGACCGGTCGACGAGAAGGTGGCGGATCCGTTCGGTCAGCACCCTGGTCTTGCCGGATCCGGCGGGGGCGATGATCCTCGCCGCGCCGCTCCTGTGGGCGACGGCGGCGAGCTGGTCAGGGGCGAGGTCGGCGCCGGGGGCGAGGTCGGCGCCGGGGGCGAGGTTGGCACCGGGGGCGAGGTCGGCGCCGGGGGCGGCGTGGCCGACAGGGACGAGGCGGCCTCTCTCGATCGACTCGCGATGCACCACCGCCGCGGCGCCGATACCGCCGGCAGGGCCCGGCGGGAAGGGCTCGTGGGGGCCGCCGTCGCACCACGCGGGCGTTCCGTCGGGGAGGATCACGTCGGCGGGGCCGCCGGGCCGGGCCCCGGCCCGTGCGGCCTTGCGAGCCCACCACCACACCGGCTCCCCGGCCCGCGCGTCGTAGTTGTTGGCCCAGACGAGGAAGTGCAGCCTCTCCCGCTCGAACGCGAATCCGGGGTCGATCTCGTAGACCGGAGCGCCGCACGTCTCGGGCCGGCGCAGGTCTGCGGCGCTGATGCGAAGCTCCACGACGACCGGTCGCCGGCGCAGCCACGCGTCGTGAAGCCGCTCGACGCAGGGCGCAGGGCCGGCGAGCACGACGTCGTCGACGACCACCCTCTCCACGCCGGCGAAGCCCGGCGGGGCGGGCGTCTGCGGGGCGACGACCACGCCGCGGCCCAGAGCGGCCGGCCCGGGATAGCCCATAACCGGCGCAGGCTACCGCTCGTGGATCCCGAGGCTCGCCTCCTCGAGGTCGATCTCTCGCCGGACCGCCCGCATCACGGCGAAGCTGATCTCCCCCTCCCGGTGAAGCCGGCGGAGGACGCCGTGCTGGGCGCCCAGCAGCTCCGCGCGGACCTGGCGCATCGACGGACCCTCGGGCCTCTCGGCGTCGCCCAACTCGACGCGCGCCTGGTCGAGGCGCCGCTCGTACACCTGGCGCAGGACGTCGGCGTCCCCGACGGACACACGCTGCCCGGCGGTGAGCTCGTCGAGGCGTCGCAGCGCCGCCTCGGCGCAGCGACGCTCGGCCAGGGCGTGCTCGCGGCGCTCGGCCTCCGAACCGGCGAGCCCCATGCGCCGCATCAGCCACGGAAGCGTGGTGCCCTGGCCGACGAGGGTGACGGCGATCACGCTGAACGTCGCCACAATCAGCAGGTCCCGTCCGGGGAAGGGACGGCCCGAGACGGTCGTGGGGATGGAAAGCGCCGCGGCCAGGGAGATCGCCCCGCGCAGCCCGCTCCACCCGAGCAGCGCGCGCTCCCGCCAGGGCACCCCTCCGGTGTCGAGGATGCGCTCCCGTGGGCGGAAGCGGACGGTGGGCAGCACGGCCTGCCACCCCACCCGCACGACCACCACCACCGCGACCGCGAGCAGGGAGCTCAGGGCGACGTCGCGCGCCGAGTGACGGCTGACCCCGCTCAGGATCGACCGCAGCTGCAGACCGACCAGCACGAACAGCGCCGACTCGAGGAGGAAGACCGCCACCTCCCAGAAGTCGGTGACGCGGATCCTGCCGGCAGGCCGCAGCTCGGCGACGGGATCCTGGCCGAGGACCAGCCCGGCGCTCAGGGTCGCCAGGACCCCGGAGAGGCCGAGCGCGTCGGCCGGCAGGTAGGCCACGAACGGGACCAGGAGCGACACCACGATCTGCGACGGTGTGTCGGTGAGCGGCCGGTGCACGCGCGACGCCAGCCACCCGACGGCGACCCCGAAGAGGGCGCCGCCGCCGGCGATCTTGACGAACGACAGCACTCCCCCGCCCACGGTCGTCGGCGATGCGGCGGCGGCGATGCCGAGCGAGAAGAGGCTGAGGGCGATCCCGTCGTTGACCAGGCTCTCGCCTTCGAGGATCACGGTCAGGTGCGGGGGGCCTTCGAGCCGCCGAAGGACCGACGTCGCCGCCACGGCGTCGGTCGGGGCGACGATCGCGCCGAGCACGAAGGCGCTCGTCCAGCGGACGCCGGGCACCGCCGCCCACTCGACCAGCGCCACGGCGAACGTCGTGGCGAGGACGAGTCCGAAGGCGCTCAGGCCGATCGGAACCGCGTTGGCTCGCAACTCGCGCGGGGACGTGACGAGCCCGGCGTGGTACACGAGCGGCGGCAGGAACCCGAGGAACACGACGCTCGGCCTGAGGTGGATCGACGGGATGCCCGGCACGAAGCTGGCACCGGCGCCCGCGAGCACCAGGAAAACCGGGTACGGCAGGCCCGTTCGAAGCGCCAGCGCCCTGCTGATGACCACCACCACGGCGATGCCCAGCCCGGCCACGAGCAGCGCGCCGTTCACCGGGGCTCCCCGGTAGGATCGGCGCCGCCGTGGGCGACGAGGACACCGCAGACCAGCAGTGGGCGAGCCGCTACGACGCGCTGGTCGACGAGCTCCGCGCCGAGGCCCGCCGGCGCCGCGAGCAAGGACTGGTGCCCGCCGACTTCGAGGAGCGCCTGGACGCGCACGCCCGGTCCCTCGCCGGCGCCGCCGCGCCCCTGCCCGAGAGGGTGCGCCAGGCGCTGGCCCCCGCCGCCGCGCGGCCCGCGCTCACCCCCGCGGCCTCCGGCGGCGCCCGCTCCGCGGTGCAGGCCTGGGCCGCTCGGGCGGTCGGCCATTCGCTGCGGGTGCTCGCCTCCCGCATCGACACGCTCGCCGACGCGACCACCGCTGCCGTGCTGGCCGTAGCCGAGGCTGTGACGCACCCCGCTGACCATACCCACGCGGACCTGGTGGCGTCTCTGGATGAGGTGCGCGACCGCCTCGCCGGCCTGGACCGCCTCCCCGCCGGCGGGCTGGCACTCGCCGACCTGCGCCGGAGAGTGGAAGCCCTCGAGGCGGCGCTGCGGCCGGTCGAACGTGGGTGGCAGCCGTGGTACCGCACCGGCGGACTGGACGAGCTCGACGACCGGGCCGGCGGTGGTGGCGCGGGCCGGGCGGTGCGGGCCGCACGCCTCGCCGAGCACGTGGCTGCCCGCCAGCCCGTGCTCGACCTGGGCTGCGGCTCCGGCGACCTCCTCGCTCTCCTGGCCGAGCGGGGCGTGGCCGCCCGCGGGGTGGACACCGACGCCCAGGCCGCGGGCCGTGCACTGGCACGGGGTCTCGCCGCCGCCACGGGGGACGCGCTGGAGGCGCTCGCGGCCGCGGACGACCGGTCGCTCGGAGCCGTGGTGATGGCCGGCGTCGCCGAGCGGCTGGCGCCCGATCAGCTCGCCGACGTTGTCGCCTCGGCCGCCGACAAGCTCTCCGCGGGAGGGGTGCTCGTCGTGGACAGCCTCGAGCCGGACGCCTTCGTCGCCGCCCTGGCGCGCGACCCGCGGGTTCGCCGCCCGGTCGACCCCGCCTACCTGGAGTGGCTGTGCCGCCAGGCGGGTTTCGAGGGCGTTTCCGTCGAGCGCGGGGCCGGCGACGACCGCTACACCCTCGTCGCCACCGCCTGAAGCTCCTGTGCGGATCCTCTACGTCGTCCAGCGCTACGGGGCGGACGTCGCCGGCGGCGCCGAGCAGCACTGCCGGCAGTTCGCGACCCGGATGGCCGCCCGGGGCCACCACGTGGAGGTGCTTACCACCTGCGCGGTGGACGCCCGCACATGGGAGGACCGGTACCCGGCCGGCGACGAGCAACTCGACGGTGTGACGGTGCACCGCCTGAGCACTCCCCGGATCGTCGACGAGCGCCTCTACGACACTCTCGGCTGGGAGGTGCTGTGGTCCGGCAGGCGGGTTCCGCCGGCTCTGGTCGAGGTGTGGCTGCGGGCCCAGGGGCCTGTGTCGACAGTGCTGGTTCCCTGGCTGGCCGACAGGTCCGCTGGCTTCGACGTCGCCGTCTTCTTCACCTACCTGTTCTGGACGACATGGGCAGGCCTGCGCACGGCCGGGGGGCGCGTCCCGACCGTGCTGCACGCCACCGCCCACGACGAGAGGCCGTTCTGGCTGCCGATCTACGACACCGAGCTCCGCTCGCCCGACGCGTACGCGTGGTCGACGGAAGAGGAACGCGACCTGCTGCGTCTCCGCGGGGCCGGCGCGGTGCCCGGCTCGGTCATCGGAGTCGGCATGGACCCTGCACCGCGCGGGGCGGACGAGCACGGTTTCCGTGCCCGCCACGGGCTGGGGGACCGGCCGTACCTCTTGGTCCTCGGCAGGGTCGACCCGGGCAAGGGGAGCACGGACCTGGCCGAATGGTTCGCCGCGTACAAGCGGCGCCGCCCCGGCCCGCTCGCCCTGGTGTTCGTCGGCGAGCGCGCCGTGGCGGTTCCGGCCCACCCCGACGTCGTGGCCACGGGCTTCGTGTCCGACGCCGAGCGCACCGGCGCTCTCCGCGGGGCGCTCGCGCTGGTGCAGCCGTCGTGGTTCGAGAGCTTCTCGATGGTCCTGGCCGAGGCATGGGCGGCGGGCAAGCCGGCGGTCGTCCAGGCCCGCAACCCGGTCCTGGCGGCCCAGGCACGCCGCAGCGGCGGGGCGTTGCCCTTCGAGGGGTACGTCGACCTCGAGGTTGCCCTCGACGCCCTGCGGTCCGATCCGGAGCTCGCCGCCCGGCTGGGACAGGCCGGGCGGCGCTATGTCGAGCACCATTACAACTGGGAGCGCGTGCTCGCCCGCTATGAGCGCCTGCTGACGCTCGCCCGCCGGCGTTTCGCCGCCCGGGGGCGTCGCCGCCCGCCGGGACACCTGATCCGGGGATCAGCCGCCTGACGGCCCGATAAGCGCGGGCAGCGCGGGCAGCGCGGGCGCTACCGCCGAGCTCCTCGCAGGTAGCTTGCCTTCCAGGCCGGCGACGTCGACCCAGTCGGCGCCGGGCTGCGTCGAGCGGACCACCGACTCGTTCTCCTCGCCCAGCCGGCCGGCCGGGGTGGCGACGACGGTGTAGTGGGCGCGGCGGGCGTCGAGCCACGACCCGAGGTCGCCGGCCGCGGCGACCTCGATCCCCGCGGCGCCGGCGCCGGCCGCCCAGACGGGGTCGTCCGGGAGTGTCGGTCCGGCGACGGTGACCCGCACGTCGGGCCGGCGCGCCGCCAGACCGGCGACCGTTTCGAGCTGCGGGAGGGTGGGCTCGAGCACCAGCACCCGCTCGACGGTGAGGGAGTCGCGCGCCGCCCAGTACGCGGAGCGCCGCCCGAGCAGCTCGGTGAGGGGTGCGACGCCCGAGAGGAAGGGCGACCACCGGTCGCGCAGCACGTCGCTGTGGCGTGCCATGAGCCCGTCGGCGCGCCCGGCGCGCACGGAGGTCTGCCCTACGTGGGGCACGCGCACCTCCGAGCAGTAGAGGACGTCGCGCCCGAGCACGTGGCGCAGGGTGAGGCACAGGTCGACGTCCTCGTTGTACGCGGGGTGGTACAGGGGATCGAAGCCGCCGGCGGCCTCGAAGTCCGAGGCGCGGACTGTCATGCACGCGCCCGACACCGCCGGCGCCCGGCGGTTGGCGGCGTGCACCGAGGGTGGGTCGCCATGGCCGAACTGGATGGGGTGGCCGTCTCCGGACACGACGACCCCCGCCTCCTGCACGGTCCCGTCGGGGTTGAGGAGCATGGGTCCCACGGCCGCGACCGAGGGGTCCTCGAACGCCCGCAGGATCGGCTCCGCCCAGCCGGCCGGGACGAAGGCGTCGGGGTTGAGGAAGCACACCAGCGGGGCGCGGGCATGGAGGGCGCCGACGTTGCTCGCAACACCGAAACCGAGGTTGGACCGGTTGCGAACGACCGTCGCGCCGCCCACCTCGGTGTCGAGAATCTCCACCGTGCCGTCCGCCGAGGCGTTGTCGACGATCACCACCTCGTAGGGCGGCCGGGTGTTGTCGACGAGGGCGCCGAGGGAGCGGGTGACCCACCCTGCGCTCCCCCACGTCACCATGACGACCGTCAACGCGGGGTCGGCGGCCACGGGGAAGACGATCATCGGCGCACGTGCCGCGCTCCGCGGCGGGCGAGGCTCGCCAACCAGCGGTGGAGCCGGACGGCGGGGGTCGACTCGAGGCGGTGAAGCTTCGCCTCGGCGACCAGGCGGGCGTACTCCTCGTGACCCTGCTGTCGTTCCACGAACGCCAGCCGGTGGTACAGCTCCCCCATCGCGGCCCGGTCCCACAGCCGGCGGGCGCGCTCAGCTTCGAGGTCGGCGGCGACGGTGTCCGCCCGGTCGGCCTGCTCGGCGGCCCAGGCTGCGAAGGCGTCGGGGTGGCGCCGCCGGGACGCCGACACGGCCTCGCGCGCGAGGCGGTCCACCTCGGCGTGGAGGGCGGAGAGCCTCGCGCCGGCGGAGCCGCCGCCAGAGGCCGGGGCGGCTCCGGCGAGGGCGCCGGCGAGGGCGCCGGCGAGCTGCGCCCGGTTGGCCACCACGGAGACGCCGGCGGCGGCGGCGAGCCGCTGGCGCTCTTCGTCCGCGGGGACGTCGGTGTCCGGACCGGCCGCGGCACCCGAGCAGAAGAGGGCCCCGCGGCCCTGGAGGGCCGCGGCGGCGGCCAGCGGCAGGGCGGCCGGCCCGGCCACGACCACGGACGCAACGCTGCAGGCCGCCGCCCGATCGGCGTCGGACGCCCAGGCGGGGAGCGCCCAGCGGACATCCGGCGCGCCATCTCCGTCCACCACGACCACCTCGAACCCGGCGCCGGCGCCGGCCACGCGGATGATGTCGGCCGACCAGGCCTCGTCGAGACTGGAGAGCGCGACGAGGGTGGGTCCTTCGCCGGCGGGCGGCAGCCAGCCGGCGACGCGACCCGTGCCCACCCTCTTGCGCAGCACGTCGGGGGCCAGGTCGCCGGCCAGCCCCGCCAGCGGCACCGGCGACGTCCCGGTGGCGTCGACCGTCAGATCCCAGTCGCCGGCAGGCCCCGGCTCTCCCGCCGCGACGCGCCCGTCCGGCAGCCGGGCGGCGAGGGCCGCAGCCAGGCCCGACGCCGCGAGCCGGCCGGCCCAACCCGGCGAACCGGTCACGAGGACGCGGCAGGGGCCGCGCTCAACCGTCGGAAGGTCGCTCATCGCCCGGCTCGTCGAGCACCACGGCCCGCAGGGCGTTCACGTAGCGCACGATCGGGGCTAGCTGCCAGCCGGTCAGCTTGCGCACGACCCGCAAGGCGAAGGTCTTCACGCCGGGCTCCGTCGGTATCGGCGGGAGCGCGAGGGGATCGGCGCGCACGTCGGGGGGCCGCCCCAGGGGGAGGATGGGGCGCGCCGCGTCGTCGAGGGGGTCGTGCCACTGGCGCAGGAGCTCCGCCCTCCGGCGCACCGTCGGGGCGACCCGCTCCGCCGCCGTGCCCCCCGGCTCGGTATCGGTCGTCTCGGGCAGCACCTCCGCCCCGGACAGCTTCGCCATGGCCTCGACCAGCTGGGCTGCGTCGTGGACGACCACTCCCCCGGCGGCGACCTGCTCGGCGAGGCCGCCCACGTCGGTGACCACGACCGGCCGGTCGTACAGCTCGGCGCGCTCCGCCACCCCCGAGGACCAGATCTCCCGGTAGGGCAGCACGACCGTGTCGGCGGCGACGATCCACTCGTCGAACTCCTCGTCGCTCACGTACGCGTCGTGGATGTGCACGCGGCGGTCGCGGGAGGCGAGGTCCTGCAGGAGGTGGAGGTAGGCGTCGTGTTCGGGGGTGGAGATCCGGATCTCGCCGACGATGTCCAGGCGCACCCCGTCGCCGGCCAGCCGCGACAACGCCCGGGCCGCCCGGTCAAAGCCCTTGTGCGGCTGCAGGAACCCGATGGCGAGGAACACGTGCACGTCGGGGTCGACTCCCAGCCGCCGACGGGCCTCCCCCCTCGACACCCCCGTGCGCCGCTGGAACCGCTCGCCGTGGTCGAGCACCCGCACCCGCCCGGCGGGAACCCCGAGACGGCTGGTCATCTGGGCCCGCTCCGCTTCGGTGTGGACCAGCACGCCGGCCGGCTGCCGCCACAAAAGGCGCCACAGGGGGGTGCGCACGGCACCGGCCCTGCCCCCGTCGCTGTAGGGCGTCTCGTGGGCGATCACCTCCACCGCGCCCCCCCAGCGGAACAGGGCAAAGACACCGGGGTAGTGGCGGAGGAACAGGTCGAGGCGCATGCCCCGGAAGAAGATCTCCGGATGGAACTGCACCACAACCCGGTCGGCCCGGCGTGCGCGCCGGGCCACCCGCAGCAGGCCGCGCAGGGTCATGAACTGCTCGTGGCTACCCGCCGCGCTCGGCTGCGGGGAGACGACCTCGACGTCGTCGCCGTCGGCGCGCAGCCCTGCCGCCATCTGCATCGCGTAGTTGGCCAGCCCGTCGCGCAGCGGCGGGTACGGCGAGACCAGCAGGACCTTCATCGCCACTCCTCGAGGGCGCGCTCGGCCCGGTCGACGACCGCGGGCCACCGGAAGTCGTGCTCGACGTACGCCGGCCCGGCCCTGCCCATCTCCTCGAACAGGCCGGGCTCCTCCTGCAGCAGGCGCAGGCTCTCGGCGAACTCGTAGCGGTTGGCGTAGGTGACGCCCGCTCCGGAGCGCCGGCAGTGCCAGCGGACAACGGCGCTGGCGTCGTTGGCGATGACCGGTGTGCCGACCTGCATCGACTCGAGCACGGTCCGCGAGAAGCTCTCCATCGCGGAGGGCTGTATGCACGCGGCCGCGGCGGCCTGCGCCGAAACCCGA
The DNA here is from genome assembly GCA_021788115.1 of Actinomycetes bacterium. Lineage (GTDB taxonomy): Bacteria > Actinomycetota > Acidimicrobiia > Acidimicrobiales > Palsa-688 > JAJYLA01. The sequence continues at coordinate 10,333 of JAJYLA010000018.1, forward strand.
TCGGCCTCGCTCACCAACCCCACGTCGATCACCCGTGCCGGCGCGGGGATCGCCCCGACCTCTCCCACCCCGCAGGTCACCAGGGGGAGGGGATCGGGGACCACCTCGCTGGCAAAGGCGAGGTCGTCCAGCAGCTGAGGCCACCCTTTTCCCCATTCCCGCCGGCCGGCGAACAGCACGAACGGACCGCCGATACCGTGCCTGGCCCGGAACCCGGCCGGGTCCGGCGCCGGCGGAGGCGACACGGCCGAGCCGACCACCACCGCCCTCCGGCCCCGGATCCCGAGGCTCTCCGCCAGGGCCTGCTCCGGTTCGGACAGGAACCACAGGCCGGCGACCTTGCTCATCTGGTAGCGGTACACCTCCAGCCGGGCAAAGGGCTCGTCGTGAAGGCAGGGCATGAGGATCGTCCGCTCGGGCGCCAGGTCGGCGAGGGCCAGGCTCATCCAGAACATGTAGGGGCCGCACACGATCGCCCGGTACTCCCCGGCGTGGTCGGCCACGTAGTCGAACAGGGCCGGGACCCTCATCCCGCTGTTCACCCAGCGGTACTGCTCGGGCAGGTTGAGCGTCTCGCCGGCGAGGATCCGGGCCCCGTAGCGGTCCCGCTCAGGCTGCGTCAGGCCCTCGGCGGGGAAGCGGCGCACCGTCAGGTCGCCTTCGGCCGTCACACCCGGCGCGGTGACGTTCCTCCACGTGTAGATATCCTCGGCGCAGCTCGTGAGGAGGTCCACCGACCAGCCCCTCCCCGCCAGACCCGCCGCCAGCTCGCGCAGGGCCATCTCGGCGCCGCCGACGGCAGACCCTGCCGTCGCCGACACGAACGCCAGCCGGCGCGGGGCGGTCATCCGAACGCCTTGTCGAGCAGCTGGGGCAGCCGGTCGCGGACCCGGGCGATGTCGAACTCCTGGGCCCTCGAGCTGCCGCGACGGACCATCTCGGCCCGGAGCCGCTCGTCGCCGAGCACCTCCGACACCGCCGCCGCGACGACGACTGGGTCCTTGTCGCGGAGCACGACCGCGGCGCCGCCGGCGGTCTCGGGCACGGCTCCTGCCGCGAAGGCGACGACGGGGACCCGGTGGTGCATGGCCTCCACGAGCGGGACGCAGAACCCCTCGTGCTCGGAGAGGCACACGAACACGTCCGCCGCCCGGTAGCACGCGGCGAGCTCGGCCTGCGACACCGGCCCGCGGGCGATCACGCCGTCGCCCACCTCCAGGGTGGCCGCCAGGTCGAGCACCGCATCCTGGTAGCTGCCGGTGAAGCGGCCGCCGACGAGCAGCAGCGTGGCGTCGGGGTCGACGGCCCGACGGTAGGCGGCGAAGGCCCGCACCACGTCCGCCTGGCACTTGTTCGGCGCGAAGCGCCCCACGAACAGCCAGATCCTCCCGCGGCGTCGCCGGCCGCCGAGGTCGGCGGCCGCGTCGGGGTCGGGGACGACGTCGAGGGCGTCGGGGTCGATGAGGATCGGCAGGACGTCGGTGGGCGAGAAGCCGGCGGCGTCGAGGGCCGAGCGGTCGAGCTCGGAGTCGCCGATGCCGAGGGCGCACAGCGGGGCGCAGCGCTCGAGGTCCGCGTAACCGCCCCGCATGACGTCGGCCATGGGGGGGTCCCAGCCTTCGAAGAAACGCGGGGGGGTGACGTTGTGGTACACGACCACGCGCCGCCCCGGCAGGGCGAGGAACCGGTCGGTGAGCGACGACCCGACGGACAGGTGGTAGAAGACGGCGTCGGCTGCGGCGTCGAGTTCCCCGGCGGGCCGGGTCGTCACGCCGGGCACCGGATATGCACCCACCTCCCCGACGAAGATCTCCGACCGGTGTCCGAGGTCCTCCAGGGCACGCTTCACGCCGACGACGTGGCCGCTGATCGCGTCGCCCGCCACGAGGGACGGCAGCAGCTGGTCGACCTTCACGGCGCCGGCGTCCGGGCCGCGTCCTCCTCCAGGCGGCCCACCCGCGCCCGCAGTTCGGCGGCTTCGACGTCGAGGCGGGCGAGCGTCCGGGCGATCTCGTCCGTCGAGACGTCCTCGTAGCGCTCCAGGCGCGCGACGCGCAGCCCCAGGTCCGCGGTCAGCCGCCTCCTCAGCCGCCTCAGCGCCCGCACGACGAGGGAGGTCGCCGGCGGGTAGAGCGGCTCGTGCCGGTACGCCTCCAGGTTGCTTGCGAGGAGCGCGCTGCTCGCCGGCGGGCGCACCGGGGTGTCCAGGGAACGCCCGATGCCGGCTCCACGCCACGCCGCGGCCACCGCGCGCGCGCGGCGCTCGACCCCTTCGACATCGGGCGCTTCGCTCCTATCGGATCGCATTTCGGGCCAGCATAGCGGTGGTCGGTGCGGGCCCCGCTGCGGCACCCAGGGGCAGCGTGTGCGGACCTGGACTGCGGCGGCGTTGCAGGTTGACGCGCGCCGGTAGGCGAGCCGGGTGACCCTGACGGGCCCGAAGATCGTCGAGAGCGGCCGGACGTGCCCGCCCTCGACCGCCCCGTGGCAGACACCCTCGGCGCAGGCGACTCCTTCGATCCGCTCCTCGCGAAGCGCGCGCAGGTCGAGATGGCCCTGGAACATCTGGCGCAACCGGTCCCGACCACGGGTGCCGAGCTCCTCCTCGAACACAACGTGGTCGAGCGCGCCGGCCCCGGCCCCGTCGAGCCAGGAGAGGGGGCCCTCGAACGACGTCCGCGCCATCCCAAAGGTGACGGAGGGTTCACACGGCGTGCTCACCGGCGATCACCCCCGGCCCGGCGGCTGCGGAGCCGGGCGAGGCCGCTGTCGGCTTGGGCGTCGCGCTCGGCTCTCGCACGGGGAGGCGGTGCGGCCCTTCCGCGAGCACCTGCTGCGCCGCGACGGGCACGCGGCGATCGAGCAGCTCGGCGAGCTCGCCGCCCTGGCCGCCGACGAGCCCGCGAGCCCAGGGATCAGCAGGAGGCCGTCGCCGCCGAGCCGGAGCCGGCGCCTCCCGAGCGCGACCTGCGCGTCACCTACGTCGTCTTCGACCACCCCCACGCCGACCAGCGGCCGTACCTCCATCCCGGTGAGCCCCTCAGCATCCGCGTCGGCTACCACGCGGAGCGCCGCATCGACGACGTGATGCCCGCTGTCTACGACTGGCGCGAGCAGCAGGACCTGTTCAGCGTGATGAACCCGAGCCGAGTCGAAGGCGTGATCCGGGTCCCTGTCGCGGTCGACGCGGTACCCGCTCTGGTCGTGTCAGCGTCCGCGGAGGGCGCGGCCGACCGCTCGACGGAGTCGCACGGTCCGACGGGGCGGTGACGGCGGCACTGTCGGCCGAGGACCGGCGACATCGGGCGCCCGCCACGCCTCGCTGCAGTACGCACGAAGCGGCGCCGTCACCGCCTCCCACCGGTATCGCACGGCGTACGCCTGTACCCGCTCCCGGTCCGGCGGATCCTCGATGAGGCGGCGCAGGGCGGCGGCGACCGCATCGGGATCGCCCGGGGGCACGGCGACCCCGAGGCCGGCGGCGTCGATCTCCTCCGAAAGGGTGTCACCCTCGGTGAGCACCATGGGAAGGCCGGCCCACAGGTAGTCGAGGACCCGGGTCCGGAACGAGAAGCGCGTCTCCACGTGCTCGAGGTGGGTGCTCACCCCGACGCAGGCGTCGAGCAGGAAGGTGGCCCGGGCGTCATAGGGGACCCATCCGTCGTTGAAAAAGACGTGGGACCCGGTGAGGGACAGCTCGTCGCTCAGTCGGCGCAACTCGGCGGCCACCCGCATCTCGGGGATGTCGGGGTTCGGGTTGCGCATGCCGAGGAAGACGAGCCGGACCGCAGGGATCGCCGTCCGGAGGCGGTCGACAGCCCGCAGCAGGGACAGCGGGTCGAGCCAGTTGTAGATCCCGCCCCCCCAGATCACCACCGGGTCCGAGGGATCGATGCCGGGGAAGGCTTCGCTCAGCCCGGGTCCGACCCGCCGGGGCGGCTCACCCGGGATCCCGAACGGCACCATGTCGATCAGCCGGCGCAAGCTCGGGTCGTCGTCGTAGGTCCGGGGGTTGATCCGTCCCAGGACGGCCAGGGCCCCGATCCACAGGTCGCGCTGGCGCTCGCTGGCGCACAGGAAGTAGTCGCCTCGCCGCAGGTCGTCGTTGATCACTGCCACCTGGTGTGCGACGGCAGCCTGGTGGTCGGGTCCCCCCGCTTCGCCGAAAGGCTCCAGGTTCTCCAGATGCGTGGGGATGTACATGTCGATGCACAGCGGCTTGCCGGCCTCGGCCACCGCGGGATGCCGCCGGACGACGCTCGTGGGGGCCACCACCACATCGGCCCACGCCGCCAGAGACGCGAGGTCGGGACCGGAGACGGCGATGACGTCCATCGCCCGATGGGTACGCGTCGCTGCGGACGTGGTTGCGAGCCGCACGGCGTGCTCGCCGGCGAGCTGTTCCGCGAGGTTCCAGGCGCGGATGGCAGGCCCGGGCATCTCGTCGGTGATCGGATCGAACGCCAGCACCAGGACCCTCACCCGGTAGCATCTCCCCGTGCGCGAGGGCAGCACTCGCGGTGACACCGCACCTGCGAGACGGTAGTCGGCGGCCTTGACCCGTCCGCAGCACTCGCCTCGGCGCGTCCTGATCGTGACCGAGGACGTTCTGGCGACGACGATGGCGGGCCCCGCGATCCGGGCCTGGCAGATCGCCGAGGCGCTGGCCGCCGACCACGAGGTGACGCTGGCGACGACATCACCCATCTGCGAGAGGCGCTCGTCGCGCTTCGCCGCCGAGTCCTGCCCGCCGGCGAGGCTGGAGGAGCTGGAGCGCTGGTGCGACGTGATGATCGTCCAGGGGTACGTCCTCGAACGGGTGCCGGCTCTCCAGCGGACCGACAGGGTGATGGTGGTCGACCTGTACGACCCCCTGCACTTCGAGGCCCTCGAGCTGAGCCGGGGACAGCCCGAGCCGCAGCGCTCGGCCAACGTCGACCATCTGATGTCGGTGATGGTCCGCCAGCTCGCCCGTGGGGACTTCTTCGTCTGTGCCAGCGAGAAGCAGAGGGACCTCTGGCTCGGGTCGCTCGCAGCCCTCGGGCGGCTCAACCCTGCGACCTACGCTGCCGACCCGGCGATGCGCGGGCTGATCGACGTGGTGCCCTTCGGCCTGTCGGAGACGCCACCGGAGCACACCCGCCAGGCGCTCAAGGGCGCCGTGCCCGGTATCGCCGCCGGCGACGAGGTCCTCTTGTGGGGGGGCGGCATCTACGACTGGCTGGACCCCCTCACGCTCATCCGCGCCGTCGACCAGTTGAGAAGCCGCCGCCCGCGGGTGCGGCTGTACTTCCTCGGGGTGCGCCACCCGAACCCCGCCGTGGAGGACTCCCGCACCCTCGTCGCCGCCCGGCGTCTGGCGGCCGATCTGGGAGTCGCGGGAACCCACGTCTTCTTCAACGAGGGTTGGGTCGCCTACGACGACAGGCAGAACTACCTCCTCGAAGCCGACGTTGCCGTCAGTCTTCACGTGGAGCACCTCGAGACGGCCTACTCGTTTCGCACCCGTATCCTCGACTACCTCTGGGCGGGGCTGCCGATCGTCGCCACGCGCGGCGACGACTTCGCCGGGCTCATCGAACGGGAGGGCGCCGGCGTCACGGTGCCCGGCGGAGACGTCGACGCCGTCGAGCGGGCACTGTTCGCCCTGCTCGACGACCCGGCGGCACGAACACGGTGGGCCGCCCAGTCGAAGCGGCTCGCCGCCCGGTACGTGTGGCCTAGGGCGCTGGGTCCGCTGGTGGGGTTCTGCGCGGATCCCCGGCGAGCGGCGGATCTGCCCTCCTGGCCGTCGAGCGCCTGTTCGTAGCCACGGCTGAAGGCCCGCGCGCGGGGACCCGGTCGCGCGCCGCGGCCCACACCCGAGCGGCGCCCCACCACGTGACCAGTCCGAGCGCCTCGGCGACGATCCGGCCGGACATCTTGGAACGGCCCAGCTCCCGGTCGACGAAGCAGATGGGCACCTCCCGGATGCGGGCTCCCTTCTGGGCCGCCCGGTAGAGCACCTCGATCTGGAATCCGTAGCCGTCGGCGCGCACCGTCTCGAGGTCGATCGACCGGAGCGTCTCGGCACGGTGAACCCTGTAGCCGGAGGTCATGTCGCGCACGGCAACGCCGAGCGCCAGCGCGGAGTAGATGTTGCCGCCGCGGGACAGCAGGCGGCGGTGCAGGCCCCAGCGCGGCACCGAGCCGCCCGGTACGTAGCGGGAGCCTACGACCATGTCGCAACCGTCCAGGGCTCCCACGAGGGTCGGCAGGGCGGTGGGATCGTGGGAGAGATCGGCGTCCATCTGCACGAGCACCCGCGCGCCGCGGTCCATCCCCCACGCGAAGCCGGCGCGATAGGCGGCCCCGAACCCGGGACGCCCGCCGCGGCGCAGGACGTGGACCCCGCCGAGCTCGCGCCCCGCCCGCTCGACCAGGTCGGCAGTGCCGTCGGGGCTGTCGTCGTCGACGACGAGGACTTCCGCGTCGGGGAGCGCCGCCCGCACCCGCCGGAGCACTTCGTCGATCGTCTCGGCCTCGTTGAAGGTCGGGATCACCACCAGGGTGTCCACCGTCAGGGCCGAGTCTCGAGCGGGAAGTGAGGGTTGCACGACGGGTTCTGCACGTCGGGGGGACGCTACCATAGCCCCCGGCGACGGAGCGCGGGGCGTGGGTGGCGCACCCACGGGCCCCGCCGTCCCCGATACCTTCGTCGGGGTCGCCCTCCCCTCACCGCATCCGCCGGCGGCCCCGGCGCCCTGGCGGGGTCGTGGGATCAGGCCTTGTTCGGCTCGGTGACGTCCGCCGCCCGCTCGATCACCTGATCGATGAAGCCGTACTCGAGCGCCTCCTGGGCGGTGAACCACCGGTCCCGGTCGGAGTCCGCCTCGATCCTCTCGACCGGCTGCCCGGTGTGGTAGGCGATCCGCTCGGCCATCATCTTCTTCAGGTAGACGATCTGCTCCGCCTGGATGGCGATGTCGGTCGCCTGGCCCTGGGCCTGCCCGGACGGCTGGTGCATGAGGATCCGGGAGTGGGGCAGCGAGAAGCGCTTTCCCTTTGCGCCGGCGCAGAGCAGGAACTGGCCCATCGACGCGGCGAGACCCATGCACACCGTGGAGACGTCGCAGGGGACGTACTGCATCGTGTCGTAGATGGCGAGACCGGCGGTCACCGAGCCGCCGGGCGAGTTGATGTACAGGCTGATGTCGCGGGAGGGTTCCTCCGCCGCGAGCAGGAGCAGCTGGGCGCAGATCAGATTGGCGTTCTGGTCGTCCACCTCGGTGCCGAGGAACACGATCCGCTCCTTGAGGAGGCGCTGGTAGACGTCGGCGGCCCGCTCGCCGGCTGCGACCTGGGCAACGGCGAAGGGGAGATTCGGCGAAGACATGGGGCCGAGGCTAGCCGGTCCCCCCTTCAACAGCGGGGCGTGTCGTCGCCGCTACTTGAGGATGTTCACCGCCCGGGCCACCACCAGCGCGACGGTTATCAGGGAGATGGCCGACTGGGCGAGCATGGTGAGCTTGGCCCACCGGGACAGGGGCATGACGTCCGTTGGGCTGAACGCGGTCGCGTTGGTGAACGAAAGGTAGAAGTAGTCGGCAAACCGCGGCTCCCAGTCGGGAGGCGCCAGGTCTGGGTTCTCCATCTGCGGGAACATGAAGTCGGGGTACGTCCTTGCCGCCACCATGCGGGCTACGGGCCCACCCCTGTCCAACTCCCAGTACCACAGCCCGAAAGCGACCACGTTGGCGAGCCAGATCGCCCCGCCGCTCAGCAGCAGCTGCGGGGCGTTGGCGTGCTCGCTTGTCGTGACCAACCCGTAGACGAGCCGACCCGCCGACCAGCCGTTGGCGAGGCTCACCACGGCGATGAGCAACAGGCTTCCCGCACGCAGGGCCGACGAGGTGCGGTCGATCCGGCCGGGATTCGCGGCGACGAGGGCGACCACGAGCACCCCGCCGATGCCGGGCAACAGCCAGCGCGGACCGAGGATCAAGTGGCGTGGCAGCGCGCTCTGCATGGCGAGGGCCACGGCGACAGCGACGCTCACCGGCCAGCGCGCCTCGCCGACGGTAAGCCTCTTCCACGCAGGGACGACGGTGGCTTCCACCCCGCGTTTGACCTCACCGTAAAACAGCCTTTCCAGCCGTTCGAGCCGGTCGTGGACGCTCTCCTGCCCAGCCCCCTCAGGGAGAGAAGGCCGCCGCGCTCCGGGCCTTTCCGCGTCCGATCCCCGACCTTCTTCCATACGGCTCAGTCTCCCACCTGGTCCTCTTCCCCTGTGGGACCGAGGAGGGGGTCCGGCCGCCCCCCGTGTAGACTGAAACCTCAGCTCAAGGGCTCACGCGGGCGTGGCGAAAGCGGCAGACGCGCCAGGTTTAGGTCCTGGTCCCGAAAGGGGTGGAGGTTCGAATCCTCTCGCCCGCACTCGTTCCCCGCAAGGACCAGTCCCCGAGCGACGGCGCCGGCGACCCAGGCGCACCACGCCAGCGTCAGGGCGGCCGCGGCGACGATGACGATCCCCGGCGGGAGGGGAGGCGTCCAGCTGGCGTGGCCGAAGAGGTGGGTGGGGTGGCCGAGACCGTCACGGTAGCGGTGCAGGGCACGCAGGAACCCACCCATCTCGGCGACGCCGAGCGCAGCCATCGCCGCGGCCGACAGCGCCGCCGCCGCGTAGCGCCACAGCCGGGCGAGGATGACGGCGCCACCGGAACGGCCACGGTGGGCTCCTCCGCTCCGCCCGGGAGGCACGAGCCGCCGCGCGGCGTACGCGCCGACGAGGGGTAGCGAGACGGCGAGGGGCAGCCAATCGCGGCCCTGACCGATGAGGCCGAGCCGGTTGGCCACGTGCGCCGTGGCGGCGACCGGCACGGCGACGGTCGCCGCTGCCAGGAGGGCCCAGACCCCCACGCCGCGGTACCACCTCCGAGCGACGACCAAGACCCCAAAGAAGATGAGCGCCGCGTACCAGATGTGGTAGGTCAGTTGCGGCGCCGGCGCGTCGAGCCACCCGAAGAACCCGACCATCTGGGGGACCATCCAGAGCAGGTGGTGGTACGACGCCGCAAGCAGGGCGAGCCCGTGCTCGTGGACGGGTCCGGACGCCTGAGGCGTGACCCTGGTGGGGTGGACGAGGACGTACCACGCCAGCGCGAAGGCGGAGCAGATCACCACGAAGGCGAGCCCGGCCCTCGCCACCACGGTGTCCCACGCGCGGCGCCAGGGGCGAACCCCGAAGAGCAGTGCCACGCCGGCGACGACGGCGGCGAGGAAGACGGGCGACAGGCCGCGGGTCTGGACGAGGACTCCGGCGCTCAGCGCCAGCCATACGATGAGAAAACGCGATCGGTGGAGCTCCGGGTCGCCGGCGAGGGTCAAGGCCGTGGACCAGGCGCAGATGGCCGTGCTGATCTCCAGGCCGCTGGGGTTGACCACGCCCGAGAGGAACAGGGCCATCGGCGTGACCGCCAGCCCCACCCCGAGGGGAGCCAGCAGGAAGCGGCGGCTGTGGCGGGCAGCGGAGAACGCGGCGGCCAGGAAGGCCGCCGACAGCGCCCCACTCACGAGTCGCATCAGGTACAGCACGACGGTCCGGCTCGTGAACAGACTGGGGATCCCTACGACGGCGTAGTAGAGCGGCGGGTAGCGACCGACGTAGGTCGGCATCAAGGCGGTGCCCCGGGCCCCGCCGGGGGACGGCACCGAGGCGCAGCCGGCTGACACGTCGGGGTGGAAGGGGTAGCACGTCGGCCCGTCGCCGACCTCGTGGGCGATGCCGGCAGGGACACGCACGAGCGTCCAGGGTCCCCGGGCGGCGTGGTCCGGGCGGCACGCACTGGTTGTCGATTGCCGCGAGCACGGGGCCCCGACCGACTGACCGTGGGCGACGGATGCCGCCCGCAAGACGTGTGCCGGCTCGTCGACGGACGCGAACAGGGGTGTGGCGACGCTCCAGCACGCCGCGAGCCCGAAGAGGATCGCGAAAGCGAAGGCCCATGTGCGCATCCATCGGGGACGTCCCCTGCCGCCGCCGTCCTCGAGCCTCGTGCCCACGTCCGCGGCGCCGGTGCCCCGCCCCGTGTCGCTCATGCGCCCCGAAGGCTTCGAGCCTCGAGGGTCCCGATCGCGCAGCTCGTGTCGACCCGCGTCAGGTTCGGGTTGAGGTAGGGGTCGCCTTCGGTGAGGTAGCGCCGGTAGACGATCAGCGACTGCTCGACGTCGTTGTCGGGCGGCTGCATGTCGCGGGTCATGCCTTCGTGGTGGACGAGCCGGGCGAAGGGCGTCATCACGTTCCAGTATCCCCGCTGGTGGAGGCGGATGCCGAGATCTACGTCTCCGCCGCAGACGAGGAAGCGTTCGTCGAAGCCTCCGACCTCGTCGAACTTCCCGTGGGCGAGGAACATGCAGGCGCCCGTCACGGCCAGGGTGTTGCGCACCCAGTAGGAGGGTCCCGCGGGCGTCGCTGCGTCGGGGTGGAGCCTGGCCCAGGGGTGGTCGGCGAACCCCCCGATCCCGACGGCGACACCGGCGTGCTGGACCAGGCCGTTCGGGTAGAACAACCGGGCGCCCACCGCCCCCACCTTCTCCCTCTGGCCGAACTCCGCGAGCGCCTCGAGCCAGCCGTGGTGGAGGATCTCCACGTCGTTGTTGAGGAACAGCAGGTCGTCCCCTGAGGCCCTCGCGGCCGCCCAGTTGTTCAAGCGCTGATAGTTGTACGGCTCGTCGAACTCCAGGACCCGCGCCCACGACCAGGCCTGTTGCCACCGATCCATCGCGTCGAACGTCTCCGGGCGGCTGCTGCGATTCGATACGAGGAGCACCTCGATCGGAAGCTCGGTCCCGTGCCGGGCAAACGACTCCAGGCACCTGTCTGTCAGGTCGCTCCTGTCGCGGAAAGGTATGACGACCGAGACCTTTCTCGCCTGAATCCGGTAGCGCACCCGGTGAGACGAAAGCCCCGGCCCGGGCGCCACCCACGAGCCCGGAGCTTCGGACGAGAGGAGCTCGCGCAGCGCTCGGGCACCCGCCTCGTGGACGCCGCGCTTGACGGACACGTCGGCGGCGGTCGACTTCTCGTGCTGCCGCCAGTGGTAGAGGACGTCGGGGATGTGGCCCACCCGGCCCGCGGCCGCCGTGGCTCGAAGAACGAAGTCGTAGTCCTGCGCTCCTTCGAGGCCGGGGCGGATGCCGCCCACGCGGTCGAAGAGGTCGCGCCGCACGGCGACCAGGTGGGCCAGGTAGTTGACGCACCGCAGGAGGTCCGGCGACCAGTCCGGCTTGAGGAAAGGCTGGAGGTAGCGCCCCGAGGTGTCGAGCTTGTCCTCGTCCGAGTAGAGGAAGTCGGTGTCGGGCGACTTCGCCGCGGCCGACACCACCGACGCGAGGGCGTGAGGCTCGATGACGTCATCGTGGTCCAGAAAGACCAGCCAGGAACCGCGCGACCGCGATGCTCCGACCATCGTGTTGCGGGCTATCCCCTGGTTGGCGGTCTCGACGCGGATGATCCGGCGGTCCAGCGCGCAGAACCGCTCGCAGATAGGACGCACGTGAGGCGCGTCCGACGCGTCGACGAGTATCAGCTCCCAGCGGGCGTACGTCTGGCGGCGCACCGAGCGGATGCAGTCCACCAGGTGCTCGGCCGCGGTGTTGAACACCGGGGTTATCACCGAGACGACGGGGCCCTCCTCCGGCGCCGGCAAACGCTCGCGCGCACGCAGCCACGCGCCGTACTCCTCGGGGGAGGGAAAGCAGTCCGTCTGGGCGTCGGCCGTGACGGCGGGCCCGCTGACGAAGCTCCTCCAGGCCCCGGACGTGCTCACGAGCTCCGCGATCTCCGCCTGCTGCCATTGCAGCTGCCGCTGGCCTTCCTCGAGCGACGCGACGGCCTCGCTCGCCGTCACGGCGGTGCGGACCGCTTCCTCGTAGCGGTCCATCAGACGCTGCCACCCGCCCGAGACCACCGAGGTCGTCGACAGCCTGCTGCGCCTGAGAGCCTCGTCCACCATCTGCGGTTCCGACGCCGGTGCGATCGACTCCGCCTTCTCGACGAGATCGGCGCTCCGGCCGACGACGACGATCCTCCGGTACGACGGGGGGGTGCCGTCTCCGCCGGCGAGGAAAGGCGTCTCGAGCCAGCGGCGAAGCTCGCCGACCGTCTCGTCGGCGCCGAACTTGAGCGTCATGAAGTTGTTGACCATCGTCGCCGACCACACCCCGATGGGGTTCGAGCCGAAGACGCGGCAATGCAGCCCGAGGGACTCGACGGATCGGGCGAGCTCGCCGAGGTCCGGAAGGCCGCACTCCGCGTGCTCCCGGAGCCACGGGTGGTCGGATCCGAAGAGGACGGCGTAGAGGTCACGCTGCTCGCGTTCGGCAGCCACCACCTCCGGCGCCTCGAAGGGCCCGGCGATCACGACGATGTCGGCGACCCGCGTCATCTCTGCGAGGACCTTCGGCCGCAGGTCGCGAGCTATGTGCTCCAGGACGTCCAGCGCGGTGGCGGCAGCGAAAGCCCGATCGGGAAACGGAAGCGCCGCTCCGGAGCCGATGACGTCGACCCCCAGGTCGCGTACGTCGACGGCGACGACCCGGCGGTCGGGCAGGTACCCCCTGGTCAGGCCTTCGGATCCGCCTACGTCCAGGACCGGCCCGGGCGGGGCGAGGTGCTCCACCGCGTGTGCGACGTGGACGTGGCGCGACGCGATGTCGAACTCTCGCGGCAGATCGCTTATGTCGCACCGCCCGCCGAGGGTGGGGCGTTCGTGATGAACTCCCACATGACGCGGAACTGCTCGTGCCAGTCGAACGACCGGACGAGCTCCTGACCCCGCGTCGCCAGCTTGACCCGCAGCTCCCGATCCTCGACCAGACGGCCCACCGCCTCGGCCAGGGTCTCCGAGGACGGCTCTGCCAGGAGGCAGTTCTCCTCGTGCCGCAGCAGCCACGACGTCGCCGGGTTCACGTTGGTCACGACCGCCACGCCGGCGGCGAAGTACTCGAGGGGCTGGTACGACGGATGGTGCGTGAACATGCAGTAGAGCCCGATGTCCGCGCCGGCGTAGAGGGCGTCGATCTCCTCGCGCGTCCGCAGCAGGCCCACGTTCTCCACGACGGCGTCGAGGCCGTAGTCGGCGGGGTCGAAATCCTCGCCGGCGGAGACGACGCGGATCCCGTCCCCGTAACGCCGCTTGAGGAGCTTCGAGGCGCTGCCCAGCAGCTCGAACCCGTTGCGCCCCGTGCCGGGCCGCCCGTAGAGGACCACCGTGACCGGACCGGGATGGACCTTGCGCTCGGGGTCCACGAAGGCGGCGCGGGGGTCCAGCGCGGGGATGAAGCCCACGGCGGGGTTGCCATACGACCGGTACCGATCGGCCAGCGCGGGCGTGTTGACCAGCCCCCCGAAGCCGAGCCGGTAGGTGGCCTCGGCCTGGCCCCACAGGCTGCTCGCCGGGTAGAAGGCCGGCTCGAAGTCCTGGACGAAATAGAACTTCGCTGCAGCGGAGTTGTACCGCAGCAGGGCGTAGGCGCTGTACCAGATGGTCGCGACCGCGATGTCCGTCGGGGGCAGCTCGTCGAAGTCGACGTACGGCGCCACCCCGGCGGGGGGCAGGACGATGTCGATGTCCGCCAGGGCCGGGAAGGCCTCCACGATGGGGGCGCGGACAAGCTCGTCGGTCAACGCGGGATGGTCGTAGAGCACGACCCGCGGCTCGACCCCGTGCTCGGCCCGCATCCAGTCGATGAAGCGGAAGATGGTGTTGATCCCGCCGAAGAGGATGTTGTCGAACCAGGGCACGAACCACGTCGCCGTCTTCACGGTGCGGGGGCGGTCCTCGAAGGCGGCGACGACTTCCTCGTTGGCGGCGAGCTCGGACGACGTAGGGCTGTAGAACGGCGACGCCGCCACGTGGTAAGAGTGCGAGTCGTTGAGGAGCCGGCGCGGCTCAGCAGCCGGCGCCGGCGGCTCCAGGGCGCGCACCATCTCGTACGACGCCCGGTACGCGATCCCGCGCGCTCCCTGCTCACGCCACAACGCCGTCAGGTCTCTCACCAGCCGGCCGGCTCCGCGGCCTTTCCTGATGGCTGCCAGCCGCCGGAGAGGAGACGGAAGGTGCCGCGTCGCTCTGCTGGCAGGTGGCATTGTCGGACTGGATGAGGGATCGAAGGGCGCCGGCGAACGCGACGGCGCCGGTAGTGTATCAAGAGGTCCCAGCGGGGTGACAAGCGTGTCGGCACAACAACGCGAAGAGATGGGGGCGCCGCTTCCCGGTGGCACAGCCGGCGGGGGGTGGCAGAGCCGCTGGGAGCAGCACGTGCGGCGTAGCCGGGACCTCGTGCCGCGCTCCACCTCGATCGCGGTCTTCGTCCGGGCCGGCCTGTCGGCACGCCACACGTCCGAGCGCGGCGTCGAGGACCTCGCGCGCGAGGCCGTCGCCGGGGCCACCGTCGAGCAAGAGCCGGGCGTGGCGCCGCCTCCCTCCGATCAGCCGGTCACCGACGTCTTGCTGTGCCCGTGGGCGGTGGACCTGACGGACGAGTGGAGGACCGCGGTGTCGCGGATCAAATCCCTCGTGCGTCCCGGCGGCCTCGTCGTCACGGCCACAGCGCCCCGACACGACGGGTCCGCTGCGACGCTCGAGCCCCGCTGGCACGTCGGCGAGGAGGACCTGCGGATCATCTTCGGCGACTGCAGCGTCGAGAGCCTCGAGACCGACACGTGCTCCGGCTCCAGCTTCCTCCGGGCTCGCCTGCCCGCCGAGCCCAGGTTCTTCGCCCTGGACGGCTATGCGTTGAGGGCCGCCGAAGGGGGCCGCTTCCTTGCCGCCGAGGACGCCCGGCGCCTGCGCATCCTCGCGTCGGCCGCGGCCGCGTGCCAGGAGGACCTGGTCCGGACGCGCTCGGAACTCGAAGCGGCCGAAGCGGAGCGCCTCGCGCTGCGAAGCGAGGTCGACCGCATCTACGCGACCAAGACCATGCGCTACACGCGGACGCTCAGGTCCGCGTACTCGCTCGCGCGCTCAACGGTGCGACGAAGCGCGCGTTGAGGACGCGGCCGCGGCGCAACTGGCCCTCCGGCGCCGGCTGCTAGCCTCGGGCCGCCATGGCCAGCGAAAAACGCCGGCGTTTCCTGCCGGCGTTCGCCGTGAGCTTCGCTGGTTTTTTTGCCGTCTGCTCGGCCTGGAACCTCGCCACCCCACTCTTCGCGGGGCCTGACGGCGTGTCGCAGATGGCGCGGGCCACGTCGATCGTGCGGGGCCAGCTCCTCGGCCCGCGGATACCGGGTATGGCGCCGGGCTACATCCGGGTGTCCGTGCCGGCGCAGTTCGCCGACGGCTTCGCCTACCGCGGCTGCTTCGCACCGTACCCGGCACGGCCCGCAGGGTGCGCGCCCGGCCTCCCCCGTTCGGACCGCATGGTGCCCTTCCTCTCCTACAACGGGCGCGAGCCCCCGCTCTACTACCTCGCCGTCGGCTGGCCGAGCCTCCTCGACCGGGGCGCGTCGAGCATGTGGTTGATGGGATTGGTCAGCTCGGCGCTCGTCGCGCTCTGCCTCGGCATCGCGGCCGGTGCCGCCTACGCCTGGTCGCGCTCGACGCTCCTCGTGATGGGCGTCGCCGTCGCCGCAACTCCCCTGGCGATCAACCTCGGCGGGGAAGTGAACCCCTCCGGACTCGAGATCGCCGCCGCCGTCTGCGCGTGGACGGTAGGGCTCACGCTCGCTCTCGACGACAGCCGATCGGTCCGCACCGCCAACGTCGCGGCACTCACCTTCGCCGCCGCGCTTCTCGCCCTCGTGCGTCCCCTCGGGCCTCTGTGGCTGGTCCTGGAAGGGGCGGTCCTCGCCGTGGCCGCCGGGCCCGCCCGGCGCCGGCTGCTGTACGCGAACCGCACCCTGCGGGCCGGACTCGCCGTGATCCTCGTCGCCTGCGCGGCCTCCCTCTCCTGGACGCTCGCCGCCCATTCTCTCGACCTGATCCCCGTCGGTCCTCGAGTCACAGCCAGGACTCCCGTGCTCCGCGTGCTCCACCTCGGGATGGACCGCCTGGCCGAGGACATCAAGGAATACCCGGGCTTCGACGTGCCCGCGGAGGTCCCCTCCTCCTGGCCCGTCGAGGTCGCCTGGGGGGCCGCGGCCTCCGGGCTGGTCCTCGGCGCCCTCGTCTGGGCCCGGGCGAGGCACAGGCGCTCCCTGGTCCTGTACCTGGTGCTCGCGTTCGCCACGGCCGCCGGCCTCATCGTCGGCCACGCCTTCAAGGACGGCTTTCTCTACTCTCAGGGCCGCTACACGCTGCCGATCGCGGTCGGGATCCCGCTCCTCGCCGCGTCGGTCCTCCCGTCGACGCTCCCGGCCGGGTGGCGTCTGGCGTCGCGCGCCGCGGCGGGTGTCCTCGTGCTCGGACAGGCAGCGAACTTCCTGCGGGTGCTGCATCGCTACACGGTCGGTGCGCACGGACCGCTCGACATGCTCGCCAGGGTGCCCGACAGGTGGCAGCCTCCCATCGGCGTGCCCGGCGTGCTGGTTCTCTTCCTCGTGCCGGCCGCGTTCCTCGGCGCGGCCCTCGCCCGCTCGGCCTGGCCGGGGCGCCGGCGCCTGCCGGCTCACCGGCGCCTGCCGGCTCACCGGCGCGCGGCAGGGCGCCGGCGCGCCCGCCGGACGTCACGCTCGACGACCTGACCCGGCTCTGAGGTCTAGCGCCGCTTCCGCACCCAGAGGCTGCGGGCGGGGATCTTGTCGAGGTTGCAGCGGTGGGCGTACTTCTCCGCCACCTCGGCGATCTCGACGAGCAGCGCCTCTTCGAGGAGCACCGGGTGCAGACCGAGGTGCAAGAGCCCCGAGTTGTCGGCCTCCAGCTCGTTCTCCGCGGCTTCGCGGCGGGGGTTCGGCACGAAGCTGATCTCCGCACCGGTCAGCCGGGACACCAGCTTCGCCAGTTCGACGAGACGGTGCGTCTCGGTCATCTGGTTGAGGATCCGCACCCGCTCCCCCATCTGCGGCGGGCTGGAGATCGCCAGCTCGATGCAGCGGACCGTGTCCTGGATGTTGATGAAGGCGCGGGTCTGCCCGCCGACCCCGTGCACGGTGAGGGGGTGGCCCACCGCGGCCTCCATGAGGAAGCGGTTGAGCACCGTCCCGTAGTCGCCGTCGTAGTCGAAGCGGTTGATGAGCCGCTCGTCGATGCGGGTCTCCTGGGTCTGGGTGCCCCAGACGATGCCCTGGTGCAGGTCGGTGATCCGCAGGGCGTCGTTTTTGTTGTAGTAGGCGAACATCAGCTGGTCCTGCGTCTTGGTCATGTGGTAGACGCTGCCGGGATCCACCGGGTAGAGGATCTCCCGGTCGATCAGCTCGCCCGCGTCGCCGCGCATCGTCACGTTGAGGTAGCCCTCGGGGATCCGGGCGCCGGCCGTGCCGTACCCGTACACGCCCATGGTGCCCAGGTGGACCACGTGGGCGTCGACGCCCGAATCGACCAGCGCCACGAGCAGGTTGTGCGTGGCGTTGACGTTGTTGTTGACCGTGTAGCGCTTGTGCCAACTCGACTTCATCGAGTACGGGGCGGCCCGCTGCTCCGCGAAGTGGACGATCGCCTCGGGGCGGACGTCGGCGATCACGTCGCGCAGCAGCTGGTACTCGCTCGACACGTCGATCATCTCGAAGCCCACGGTCCAGCCCGTCAGCTCCTTCCAGGCTGCGAGACGGACCCCGAGGGGACGGATGGGAGTGAGGGACTCCACCTCGAGCTCGACGTCCGCCTTGCGGCGGGCGAAGTTGTCGACGATGGTCACCTCGTGCCCGCGTGCCGACAGGTGCAGCGACGTGGGCCACCCACAGAAGCCGTCTCCGCCTAGGACCAGAATCCGCATCGAACCTCCTCGGCTGTGCCGCCGACCGGCGGGCGGCGGTGCTGCACGAGCGCGGTCTGCCAGGCTACCGGCGGGCGGCGCTCCCGGTCCAGCATGACCGCCCCCGGGGCGCTCGTCACGGGGTGGGGGCGATCAGGGGCACGCGTAGTCGGGATCTACCCGGTAGATCTGGCCCTGCGGGTAGAACCACCCGTACTGGACCAGCGTGACCACCCCGCCGGCGAACAGTTGCGACGGGCTGGTGCAGAAGCTCGTGGCGCTGTAGGCGTCCCCGGACAGGTAGTCGGCGCCGGCGGCCCACAGGAGCATCCCCGGGAAGGTCAGCGACCCCACGATCCTCGGCCACTGGTACGACGTCGAGTACACGCCGACCATGACACCCGTGCTCTTCACGCCGGCCACGGCGCCTCCCACGACTGCCGCGTTCTCGGCCGTGTTCGACGACCAGAACAGGTTGGGTCCCTCGACGTCCAGCCAGAACAGGGGCGGCCACACGTCCAGGCTGCGCGAATAGGCCACCCAGTGGCGGGCCCAGTACCAGCCGTAGTTGTAGGCCTCGCACCCCAGGTTGCCGGCGCTGCACGTCCCGGCAGGGCCCGTCATCGACTCCGGCGGGGCGGGGCTGGGCAACCCGTCGAGGAAGATGTAGGCGGACATGTTGTGTCCCGCCCACGCCGCCTCCTCCGCGTAGCAGGGGTTGGGGCTGCCCGATATCGAGCCGCCGCTCACCTGGACGACCGCGAAGGACAGGGCGGTGGGGAGCTTCCCGCACTGCCACTCCGAGACGTCGTAGCCGGTGCCCCCCCGCGGGAACGGCAACCCGTAGCTGGTGGCCAGGATGGCGACGAGGGGAGCCGGCCCGGGGTTGGCGGCGGCGGAGCCGAGGAACGGCGCCTGGCCGTAGGTGAAGATGCCGCCGTCGCGGGCCGCCAGCCAGTAGCCGTTGCCCGTGGACAGGGCGCCCATGCCGACCACGGGCGCGACCAGCTTGAGGGCGCCCGCCGAGCCGAAGAAGGGGGCGTCGAAGCTGAAGATCCCCCCGTCCGAGGCCACCATCCAGTAGCCCCCGGTGACCGCGTCGGCCGCCATCCCGACGATCGGCTCGTTGAGGCGGATGCTCCCCGTCGAGCCGTGGAAGCCGGCGTCGCCGAAGGAGAAGATCCCCCCGTCGCGGGCGACGAGCCAGTAGCCCTTGCCGTCGGAAGTGGCGGCCATCCCGACGACCGGCTCGTTGAGGCGGACGCTCCCGGTCGAGCCGTAGAAGGGGGCGTCGAAGCTGAAGATCCCGCCGTCGGCCGCCACGAGCCAGTATCCCCCCGTTGCCGGGTCGGCGGCCATCCCGACGACCGGCTGGTTGAGGCGGAGGGCGCCCGTCGAGCCGTGGAAGCCGGCGTCGCCGAAGGTGAAGATGCCTCCGTCGCTGCCGACAAGCCAGTACCCGAGGCCGCTGTCAGTGGCGGCGCCCCCGACGATCGGGTCGTTGAGGGGTGTCCCCCGGGTGGAGCCGAAGTTGGTGGTGCCGTACGCGTAGACGCCGCCGTCGGAGGCCGTCAGCCAGTAGCCCGTCGGGTGGGCCGTCGGCATGCTGACCGTCGTCGTGGTGCTCGGCGTCGTCGTGGTGGTGGTGCTCGGCGTCGTCGTGGTGGTGGTGCTCGGCGTCGTCGTGGTGGTGGTGCTCGGCGTCGTCGTGGTCGTGGTGCTCGATGCCACTGTCGTCGACGTCGTGTTCGTGTTCGGAGCACTCGATGCGCCGGCCGCCGGCGCGAGGACCGCCAGAACACCGGCGCACAGGGCGACCACCTGCACCGGCACGACCGTTCCCGCCGCGCGGGCAACTGCCCGCGTCCAACTGCTCATCCCCACTCGCCTCCAGGTCCGCTAGCCGGGTCCCGAGAATAGCGGCCTGCCCCACTGCGGTGGCCGATCGTTCATCAGCGCTTGCCGGCGGGGCGCTCACGCCGGTGCGTGGCCCGGGCGATCAGGTGAGCGGGAAGGCGCGCCCAGCGCTTCGGGCGCGCCCATCGACCGTCGCCCTCGACGTTGTCGACCTGCAGGGACAGGTAGGCGAGCCCGCCGACGGGTATGGGCAGCCAGAAGTTGATGAGGCGGTAGCCGACCACCCCCAGGGTGGCCACGCCGCGGGGGGTCCCGAAGCCGACGAGGATCGAGGTCAGGGTCGCCTCCACCACGCCGAGCCCGCCGGGCGTGAGCGGGATCACGGCCAGCACGTACGCCAGGCCATAGGCGACCAAGAGGCCGTCGGGGTTCACCCAGTGGCCGAACGCCCCCACGAACACCGCCAGCGACGCGGCGTCCAGCAGCCAGTTCGCGGCGGCCCACGCCACGGCCCGCACGAGAAGCGCCCGGTCGCGTCCGAGGAGCCGGAGCCGCTCGGCGGCGTGGACGAACGAGCGGCGGAGGGCGCCTCCGTCGACGAACGGGATCCGCGCTGCGACCCGCTCCAGCCACGCCGCGGTGCGCTCTTCGGCGCGGGTGAACAGCAGCAGGAGGCCCGCCGACGCCAGCAGGAGCACCACGCCGACGGCGGCGGCGATGAGGTAGGCGGCGGAGAAGCCCCACACGGGGATCGAGACGATCAGCGCGAGCCACAGGATCACGTTGAGCACCACGGCGGAGCCGATCGCCTGGGTGGCGAGCGCGAAGCCGACCACCCCGGGGGCCACGCCCACCTGCGTCAGGAGCCGGTAGCCGAGCGCCGTGCCCGTCGCCTGCCCGCCGGGGGCGGAGTGGCTCACCGACAGGGTGGTCAGCTCCACCCGCAGGATCGTGAAGAAGCTCAGGCGCTCGCCTTGCAGCACCGCCCGCGTGAGCTGCCCGTAGGACAGCAGAGCCGCGGCCTCGAGGCCGACGCCGGCGAGGAGCAGCAGGGGGTTGACGGAGGTGACCAGGTGCACCAGCTTCCGGGGGCCGGCCAGCTGGGGCACGACGAGGTACTCGACGACCAGGGCGAGGAGGAGCAGCCGCCCGATGTGCCAGACCGGCCTCGGAAGCAGGCCGCGCAGGCCCCGGCGGCCCGACCGCGTCTGCTCGAGGTCCGGGACGGGCGGAAGGCCGGCCCCCGGGACGGGCGGAAGGCCGGCCCCCGGGACGGGCGGAAGGCCGGCCCCCGGGACGGGCGGAAGGCCGGCCCCCGGGACGGGCGGAACGCCGGCCCCCGGGACGGGCGGAACGCCGGCGCGGCCGTCGGGGACCGCCGGGGGGTCGGCGGGTTCGGGTTCCCATGCCCCGTCGCTCACGGGCGACGGCTGGCGGCGGGACGGGCGACCGCCCGGCGTGCGGGTCCGGTCAACTGGCGAGAAGCGCGCGTCATCGAGAAGCTCCGGGACCATGTTCGCGCAGGATCTCGCGTGTGCCGGGGACAATCACCGGGGGCCGAAGGCCCTGTCCCACAGCCGTGAGTAACGCACCGTGCACCGCAGCGCCTCGAGGCCGTCGCGCCACCCGATCTTCTTGCCCTCCGCGTAGGTGCGGCCCGAGTAGCTGATGCCCACCTCGTAGACCCGCCACCCGGCTTTGGCGACCTTGGCCGTCACCTCCGGCTCGAAGCCGAAGCGCTTCTCGCGCAGGTCCAGCCCCTGTACGACCTCCCGCCGGAACGCCTTGTAGCAGGTCTCCATGTCGGTCAGGTTGAGGTTGGTGAAGGCGTTGGAGGCGGTCGTGAGCACGCGGTTGCCGACCGAGTGCCAGAAATACAGGACCCGATGCGGCCGGTCGCCCACGAAGCGCGACCCGAAGACAACGTCCGCCCGCCCGGACTGCAGCGGCTCGAGCAGCGCGCCGTAGTCCGCCGGGTCGTATTCCAGGTCGGCGTCCTGGACGACGACGAAGTCCGCGGTGGCCTCCTTGAAGCCGCGCCCCACGGCCGCGCCCTTGCCCATGTTGGCCGGCTGGCGCAGGACGCGGACGCGGGGATCGGCGACGGACTCGGCGAGGCCGGCGGTTCCGTCGGTGGAGCCGTCGTCGACGACGAGGACCTCGGCCACGAACGGGGACTCGAGGACGCGCGACAGGATCTCCGTGATCGTGGAAGCCTCGTTGTAGCAGGGCATGACGACGGACAGGCACCGCACGGCTCGCTCCGATCCTCGGCGGGCGTGGAGCCGTCACCCTACCGTCTGTCATCCGCAGGAGTAGTCGGCGTCGTAGCGGGCCGGCCCCTCGTAGGCGCCGGCGAAGCGGCCGTGGTACCCCCACTGGACCAGCCGGAGCGATCCGCGCGCGAAGGCGTGCCGGTCGCCGGCGGCGCAGTACCCGGTCGCCGTGGCGCCGGCACCCGAGAGCCTGCCCGCCCCGGGTACCCACTCGGGCATGCCGGGAAAGGCGAGGGGCCCGGCGATCGCCTGCCACTGGTATGCGGTGGAGTAGATGCCGACCTCGACGCCGGTGGAGCGCAGGCCGGCGACCGCGCCGCGGATGACGAGGTCGTTGCTGCCGACGCCGCGCCACCCCCCGGAGGACTCGATGTCGAGCCACCACATCCGCGGCCGGATGTTCAGTCTCCACGAGTAGGCCACCCAGTGACGCGACCACGCCCAGCCGAAATTGAAGCTTTCGCACGCCACATCCGGCCGGGGGCAGCGTCCCGCCGGGCCGTTTCTCGACGCTTGCGGCGCCGGCTCGGGGAGGCCGTCCATGAAGACGTAGGCGGACAGGGCCCCGCCCGCCCACCTCGCCTCCCGGCCGTAGCAGGGGTTGGCCGGTCGGTCGAGGGAGCCGCCGGTCACCTGCACCACGGCCACCGCTCGGGGCCGGCGGGGGACATCCCCGCACTGCCAGCGGGAGACGTCCAAGCCGGTGGCGCCGCGCGGGTAGGAGGCAGGATAGGCGGAGGAGGCCAAGCGGGCGGCCGGCGGCGCAGGAGCGTGCGCCGGGAGGCTTCCCGCCGGCGCCGCCGTGGCGCGCCCCGCGGCGTCCACATGGTGCCCCGCCGCACCCAGATAGGGGGCGTCGCCGTAGGTGAAGACCCCTCCGTCCTGGCCGAAGAGCCAGTAGCCGCGACCGCTCGGGGTCGCCGCGATCCCGACGACCGGCGCGTGCAGCGGGAGGTGCACCGCCGACCCGTAGTAGCGGGCGTCGCCATAGGCGAACACGCCGCCGTCCCGGCCCACCAGCCAGTAGCCGCGACCGCTCGGGGTCGCCGCCATCCCCACGACCGGGTCATGAAGCGGGAGGTGCGCCGCCGACCCGTAGTAGCGGGCGTCGCCATAGGCGAACACGCCGCCGTCCCGGCCCACCAGCCAGTAGCCGCGACCGCTCGGGGTCGCCGCCATCCCCACGACCGGGTCACGAAGCAGTAGCCGCGCCGCAGAACCGAAGTAGCGGGCGTCGCCATAGGCGAACACGCCGCCGTCCCGGCCCACCAGCCAGTAGCCGCGACCACTCGGGGTCGCCGCCATCCCCACGACCGGGTCACGAAGCAGTAGCCGCGCCGCAGAACCGAAGAAGCCCGCGCGCCCGAACGTGTAGACACCCCCATCCCGCCCCACGAGCCAGTACCCGCCGGGCCCGGACGGCGCGCCGCCCACGACCGGGGACCGCAGCGGGTGGCCGAGGGCCGATCCCGACCCTCGGGCGCCGAAGGGGTACACCCCTCCGGACGAGCCGATCAGCAGGTAGTGCGCGGTGCCGGCGGACGTCCCCGCCACGACGGCACGGTCGTACAGGTGCCGGCGGACCGGCAGGGACTTTCGGGGTGCCAGGCGGGCGAGCGCCCGGGGGACCCGGTGACCCGAAGCCGTCGCGGCCGCCCGGTCCCGCAGGGGGACCGGTTTCGCCGGCCGGGCCGATGCGGGAAACCCGCCCATCGTCATCACCGCTGCTCCCGCCGTGAGGGCGACCGCCGCCAGGACACCTTCCGCACCCCCGGTCATGAGGGCGCGCCGCCTTGTCCGCATGATTCCTTTCCAGCCCCAAGGCCCGCCCTCAGGTACGGGGCGGCAGGTTAGAGGTGGAACCTCAGAGAACGATCAACGCCAGCCCAACATGGCGGGGCCGACGGGTTCCCGGGGGAGGGGGGTGTCGCCGGTCGCCGCACGACCCCCCACCCACGCCACAGCCTCGTCCTCGGTGGGGAAGACCGGTGCGAGACGGTCCACCCCGGTGGCCCGCAGCAGCTTGGCGAGGGACCTCTGGGGGTGGAAGAGGGCCACGTCCCCGTGGCCCTCGCGGACCCGGCGGATCCCGCCGATGAGGGCCCCGAGGCCGGCAGAGTCGATGAACGCCACGTCCTCGAGGTCGACGATCACGCGCTGGCCGCTGGGAACCCCGCGGAATGCCTCGCGCACCGCGGCCGCCTGCCAAGCGTCGAGGTCCCCCCGAAACCGCAGCACCCGCGAGCCCATCGTCAAGGGGCTCGTGGAGATGCTGTACCAGCCCGCCGTCCCGAACTGCGCAGAATTCATGCCCCCATCGTCGGCCGGGCGTTCCGCGATCCGGCGACCGCAAGGTGCCGGTTTGGTGACAGTTTCCGGAGCACCAAGCGGTTCAACCGAGCAGCGACGCGTAGTCGGCACGCGTGACGGGACCGGTCGCCAGGCTGCCGTCCGGCAAGGGTGCGTTGACGTCCTGGCCGGTGACGGTGACCTGCACGCTGCCTACCCCGGGCACCGAGGTGGCGGTCGCGACGATCTGCCCGAAGGCGAGCAGCTGCTCCTGGCCCGAGACCGAGGCGAGGGTGCTCGTGAAGTCGAGGCGGGCGAGGGCACCGCTCCGGGTGGCGCTGAGAAGCCTGGTGCCCGCGGGCAGGGCGGACTCGATCCCCGCCGCGATCTCCGACCGCGTCGGCCCGGCGAGGAGCAGGTCGACCGCCCCCGGCAGACCGGCGCCGGTGAGGGTCACCGGCACGAGCCGGGCGTTGGCCCGCACGAAGTACACGGTGACGGTCGACACGGCGGACCCGCCGGGTCCGGTCACGGTGGTCGGCAGGGTCGACGTCGTCGGGGCGGACGAAGTGGGGTTGCCGATCGCGACGGGCGACTTCTGCGTCGGCACGCCGCACGCCCCGGCGGCGAGGAGGAGCGCGCCGAGGCCTGCCCAGAGCACCGGGCGGCGCGGCTCGCTCACGGCCGGCGGGTGGGGAGGCGGATGACGAAGCGGCAGCCGTGCGGGCGGGCCTCCTCCACCCCGACGCTGCCCCCCTGGAGCCCGACGTGCTCGGCGACGAGCGCCAGGCCGAGCCCGACGCCGACGCCGGAGGAGCGGCGCCCGGCCGCCGCTCCCCGTGCGAACCTCTCGAACACGGTCGTGCGGTCGGCCGGGGCGATCCCTGGGCCCCGGTCCTCCACAACCAGGACGGTACCGTGCTCGCCGACCTCGACCCTTGCGGCGGTCACCCCGCCGGCGTGGACGACGGCGTTGCGGATGAGGTTGCGCAGGGCCTGCTCGAGGCGCCGCCGGTCCGCCAGGATGGTCGTGGTGTCGCCATCGGTCACCACCGGCACCTCCTGGTCGGCCTCGGCGAGAAGCCCTTTGAAGAGGGCCGCGACATCGACGGCCTCCAGCTCGAGGCGGGCGACGCCGGCGTCGTAGCGGGAGATCTCGAGCAGGTCCTCCACCAGCTGCTCGAAGCGGTTGACCTCGTCGGACAGCAGCTCGAGCGCCCGGCGGCCCCGGCCGTCGAGCGAGTCACCCCGCCGTGCCATGACCTCGACCGCCGAGCGGAGGGTGGTGAGAGGCGAGCGGAGCTCGTGGCTCACGTCCGACGCGAAGCGGGCGTCCCGCTCGATGCGCGCCTGGAGGCTGTCGACCATGGTGTTGAACCCCGTCGCGAGCTCCACGAGCTCCTCGTCCCCGCTCGGGTCCAGGCGGGCGGCCAGCTCGCCGGAGGAGATAGCGGCGGCGGCCTGGCCGATGTCGCGCAGCGGCCGCAGCACCCGCCGGGTTGCCCACGCCCCGATCGCCAGGCTCAGCAGGAAGGCAACCAGGCTCCCCGCTGCCAGGGTGTCGCGCAGGATCCGCAGCGTCCTCACCAGGTCGTTCAGGTTGGTGATCTGGAAGTAGGCGTCCACGCCCGACACAGGGAAGCCGATGGTGAGGACCGGCTGGCTGCCCTGGGGGTAGATCTGCCGCGCGGCGCGGCGCTGGTCCACGACCTCCGCCCGCAGGGCAGACGGCAGGGCGTCAGGGCCGCCGACCGCGGACGTGCCGTACCAGCGCCCGCCGTAGAGGACGACGGACTCTGCCCCCGAGGACCTCTGCAAGGAGCTGACCAAGCGGCGCAGGTCGACCGGCGGGGAGCGCAACACCGCGTCGACCAGCGCGGCGTTGGCCTCCGCCTCGTGGACGGCGGAGCTCTGCCGCTGGTCGAGGAGGTAGGTGCGCGACAGGACGTAGCTCAGCGCCGAGAGGCTGGCGGAGACGACGAGCCCCCCCACGGCGAACGCGGCCATGACCCGGAACCGCAGGCGGCGCCGGCGACTGCCGGCGCCGCTGTCGCCCGGCACGGTCATTCACGCGCTGACCTTGTACCCCAGCCCGCGCACGGTGAGGACGAGCTTCGGGTTGGCCGGGTCATCCTCGAGCTTGGCCCGCAGGCGGTGCACGTGCGTGTCGACCAGCTTTCCGTCGCCCGCGTAGGAGTAGCCCCACACGGTGTCGAGCAGCAATTCCCGGCTGAAGACCTGCCCGGGGTGACCGGCCAGCTCGCAGAGCAGCCGGAATTCGGTCTTGGTCAGCGCGACGGCCTCGCCGCGTTTGCGGACCTCTCCCTCCGCCGGGCTGACCTCGACGTCGCCCACCCGGATCAGCGGAGCGGAGTGCGGCCCGGTGCGCGCGCGGCGCAGCAACGCGCGGATGCGGGCGGTCAGCTCCTTGGCGTGGAACGGCTTGGTGACGTAGTCGTCGGCGCCGGCTTCGAGGCCCGCAACGACGTCGTGGGTGTCGGTCTTGGCGGTGACCACCACGATCGGGACGTCGCTGCGGCGGCGCAGGAGCCGGCAGCACTCGAATCCGTCCATGCCCGGCAGCATCAGGTCGACGATGACGCACGCCGCTGGGCGCAGATCGAAGCGGGCTATACCGTCCTCCGCCGAGGCGGCGTCGTCGACCTCGTAGCCCTCGTCCTCGAGGAGCAGCCGGGTCGTCTCGCGAATGCGGTCATCGTCCTCGATGACAAGGATGCGACTCCCCATCCGCCCATCGTCCCACGCAGAGACCAACGGATGTGTCACGGCCATCGCTGACCAGGGTGCTCCCGGCGGGACGCGACCGCGTGACGACCGGATGCCGATTCGGTGACGAACGTCAAGGGCGACGGCCGCGTCCGGGCCGCTCTCCCCGCCCCGCGTCGCCGAGCGCGGCGGCGAACGCCCGCAGTGCCCGCCCCCGGTGCGACACCGCGTTCTTCTCGTCGGGGTCCATCTCGGCGAAGGTCCGCCCGCCGCACCCGTCGGGCACGAAGACCGGGTCGTAGCCGAACCCGCCCGCCCCGCGCGGCTCGAGCACGATGCTGCCCTCGACGACACCCTCGGCGACCACCTCCCGACCGCCGGGCCACGCGGCGAGCACGACGGTCCGGAACCGGGCCCGCCTGCCGGCCTCCCCGGCGCCGGCGAGGGCCCGGAGAAGTGCCGCGACGTTCGCGGCGTACGAGGCGCCCTCCCCGGCGTAGCGGGAGGATCGGACCCCCGGCGCACCGCCCAGCCCGTCCACCTCGAGCCCCGTGTCGTCCGCCACCGCCGGCAGCCCGGTGGCCGCGACGACCGCCTGAGCCTTGAGCCGGGCGTTGTCCAGCAGGGTCTCCCCCGTCTCTGCGACCTCCCCGAGGGCGGCGGGTCGCGGCAGCAGGGACACGCCGGGGCCGAGCACGCCGGCGAACTCGCGCGCCTTGTCGGGGTTGGCCGTCGCCAGGACGAACTCGCTCATACCGCTCGGGGCGGCGGCGGCTCGGCCAGGACGGCGGCCTGGTGGTCGAGCAGGGTTGCGATGCCGTGCTCTGCCAGGGAGAGGAGCTCCTCGAGCTCGCCGCGGCTGAACGGAGCGCCCTCGGCGGTGCCCTGGACCTCGACGAACCGCCCCGAGGAGGTCATGACCACGTTCATGTCCACGTCGGCGGCGCTGTCCTCGCTGTAGGCCAGGTCGAGCATCGGCAGGGCCTCGACGATGCCGACGGAGACCGCCGCGCACGCCTCGCGCAGGGGGTGGACCTTCATCCGGCCGGTGCGGACCAGGCGCGTGCAGGCGTCGTGCAGCGCCACGTACGCGCCGCAGATGCTCGCGGTACGCGTCCCCCCGTCGGCCTGGAGCACGTCGCAATCGAGGGTGATCTGCACCTCGCCCATCGCCCGCAGGTCGGTCACCGACCGCAACGACCGTCCGATCAGCCGCTGGATCTCCTGCGTCCGGCCGGACTGGCGCCCCCGGGCCGCCTCGCGGTCGATGCGCTCCGGCGACGAGCCGGGCAGCATCGAGTATTCCCCCGTCACCCACCCGCGGCCGGTGCCGCGCATCCATCGGGGCACCTCGTCGGCGACCGACGCCGTGCACAGCACCACGGTGCGGCCCATGCGGATCAGGACCGAGCCGGCGGCGAACACGGTGTAGTCGCGGAGAAGCTCGACGGGCCGCAGGTCGTCGGGCTCACGCCCGTCGGCCCGCAGGCTCATACCGTGTACCGGTCGCCGATGGCAGCGACGGTCACGTCGTCGCCGAAGGCGGCGGCCGCCTCCGCGCGGACGGAGCCGCGGTCGACCCTCGGCGCGACGTGCGTCACGACGAGCCGCTCGACGCCGGCTGCGGCGGCGGTGACGCCGGCCTGCCTGGCGCTCAGGTGCTGCACGGTGCCCTCCTTGTCGGACAGGAACGAGGCCTCGCACAGCGCGAGGTGCAGGCCCGGCCCGAGCGACTCCAGGCCCCAGCCGGGCCCGGTGTCGGCAGAGTAGCCGACGCTCCTGCCGGCCCCGTCGATGCGCGCGGCCAGGGTGGTCACCGAGTGGTCTGTCCGGGAAAAAGACAACCGCAGCGCGCCGAACGACACCTCGTCCCCGTCGCCCACCGTGTGCCAGTCGAGGACGTCCACCGCGGACCCGATCCGCAACAGGGAGGCCAGCCCTGCGGGCGCGAACACCGGTGTGCCGCTGCGGCCGAGCATCCAGCGGCAGGCGATGGCGAAGAGCTCGAGGTCGCTCCAGTGGTCGGGGTGCTCGTGGGAGAGGACCACGGCGTCGACCTCCTCGATCGCCAGGTGGCGCTGCAGGTTCGCCAGGGTTCCGGAGCCGGCGTCGAGCCACACCCGGGTGCCCCCGCATTCCACGAGGTATCCGCTGCACGCCCCGCCGGGACCCGGGTACGAACCGTCAGAGCCGAGAACCGTGACCGTCAGCGGCCGCACCTCCATCCCCGCCGAGCCTAACGCGCCCGGTCCCGCCGCCCCCGGGCCGGAGGTCACACGCTCACACGCCCGCGAAGGCGGCGATCCGGTCGCCGGCGGGCACGAAGAGCCTGCCTGCCGCGGCCGAGGGGCTCGGGAAGCTCCCCGCAACACTGACGGAGTGCCGGTAGAGCACCGCCCCCGTCGCCGCGGCCACGCCGACGACCGCACCGGCTGACGCTTCGACGGCCCACACGGCTCCGCCGGCGATCACCGGCGGCCCGGGCCGAAAACCCCGATCCGACCACACCACCGTGAGCGCCGGGCGACCCCCGGGCGACGCCGCGGCCACGCGCACCGCGTAGAGCCCGTCGTAGCACGACACGTAGACGACGTCGCCGGACACCGCCGTGCCGCCGAAGCCGCCGCTGCAGATGTGCGCGGAGGCCGCCTGCCCGCCGACGCCGCCGAGGGAGGCGGCCCGCAGCACGTAGCCGACACCCGGCTTGCCGATCTGGAAGAGCAGCCCTCCCGGCAGAAGCGCCGGGGAAGTGGAGCCGAGGTCCTCGTCGGCGGCGGACATGGCGGCGAAGGTGGAAGCGGTGAAGACCCCCTCGACGGCGAGCGACGGGGAGAGGCGCACGACGCTGTTCGAGTCGCCGGCGACCCCGGCGGGCAGGCCGTTTCCGGTCGCCACGTAGATGCTGCCGCCGGGGGCGACGACCGGGCCGGGCGGGGCCCAGATGCCCGACCGGGCGGTCGGCGTCGCGTAGGCGACGTCGTGGCCGGCAAGGCCCACCCCGACCAGCCAGCCCCGGTAGTCGGAGCAGTCCCCGAACAGCCCGCCGTAGGGGATGTACACCCGCGACCGGTCGATGACCAGCGCCCCCCGCTGTTGCTCGACCCGCCCGTCCGCGCCCGGGGGGTCGGCGGGGCGGGAGCGGCGCACCGCGCCGGTGCGCAGGTCCAGCGCCCACAGGGTGTGGCGCCCCGGCGGCGAGAAGGTCACCACCCAGAGCACGCCGGCCGCCGGGTCGGCCGCGGGGGTCCCGGTGATGCCCGACGGGTCGATGTCCCCGCACGGCAGGGAGGAGGCCGGCACCGGGGACGCGAGGTGGCGCCTCCAGCGGATGGCGCCCGTCGCGGCGTCGAGGGCGTAGACGCTGTCGTCCTCGGTGGCCACGTACACCGTTCGGCCGACCACGAGCGGCTGGGCGAAGACGGCCCCGTCGAGGCGCGCACTCCTCCAGGCCGGCCGGACGCGGCCCACGGGTGGCGACGTGGGGTCGACGCCGCTGCGGCCGGGGTCGTGGTCGTAGGTGGGCCACGCACCCTGGCGGGCCGTCACCGCGCCCGTGGTGGTGGACGTGGCGCCCGCCGGCGTCGTGGCGGCCGCCGGCGCGGGTATCCCGGCCTCGCGGTGCGGGGGAGGCGAGCAGGCGCCCAGCGACAGGGCACCCGCGAGCAGCGCCGCGACCCGGCGCGCCGCGGGCGTCACAGCCCGGCTCAGAAGTAGATGACCTGCCGGGCGCGATCGGTGACGTCGTCCAGGTCGCCGGTCCACACGCCGGTGGAGAGATACTTCCAGCCGCCGTCGGAGACGATGATGACGATCACGCCTTCGTCGATCTCCCGGGCGCACTTGACCGCCGCGGCCATGACCGCCCCGGAGCTGATCCCGGCGAAGACGCCGACATCGGCGAGCTTGCGAGTCCATTCCACGCTCTCGCGCGGGCCGACGACCTTGCTGCGATCGAGCAGGTCGAAGCCCTCGTTGTCGGTGAACACGGGGGGGATGAAGCCCTCGTCGAGGTTCTTCAGGCCGTCGACCATCTCCCCCGCCGGCGGCTGGACCGCCCACACCTGGATGGCCGGGTTGCGCTCCTTCAGGAACTTGCCGACCCCCATCAGCGTACCGGCGGTGCCGAGACCGGCGACGAAGTGGGTGACCTCCGGGCAGTCCCGCCAAATCTCCGGCCCGGTGCTCTCGTAGTGGGCCTTCGGGTTCGCCGGGTTGCCGTACTGGTAGGGGAACCACCAG
>JAJYLA010000126.1 GCA_021788115.1 Actinomycetes bacterium
CCCGAGGCTTCGGCCACCACCGACTTGCCACCCCGACCGAGCAGCTCTGCCGTCGCCCCAGCTACCACCCGGCGCTGGACCTCATCCAGGTGCGGGAGCACGACCTCGAAGAATCGCGCGAGCCCTTTCCGGCTGACCTCCACACAATCAGAATGCTACGCGCGTCCTAACCTGGCGTGGATCCTTATGACGAGGTAGCCGCCACCATCCGCCAGATGATCCGCCTGTAAGGGTCGCGGCGCCAACGGCCGCCGATCCCGGTTACCACCGATATGAGCGGATACCCGACTGCTACCTAGTCGAGGAAGGCAGCGTGAGGCGGCGTGCTCGGTGCCGTTCGAATCCAGTCGCACCTACCACCCGGGGTGCCCCGCTCGCAACCATCGCCGTTCGGTTCACGGAGACTGCGGATCTGCTTCACGCCGGCTTCACATCCAGGGACGATCCTGAGAGTCAGCCACCAAGGAAGACGAGTTGCAGGAGGCGAGAAGTGGCATTCACAGTTCACCATCGAGAGACCAGAGAGCAGGGAACGGCCCGAGCACTGTCTCGACCGGTTGTGAACATCACCCCTGCTGAAAGGGCCGGACGGGTTGTGCTCGGCATCGCAGCAGTCGTTGCAGCCGCCGTGCTGCTGGCCTCGGCCGGCACCGTACTGGCCGTCGTGCTGGAGCTGCTGCTGCTTGCCGCCGGGCTGGACCTGGCGATTACCGGCGGTATCGGTCACTGCCCGCTGTACGCCAGGCTCGGCCATGTGCCGGCGTCATTGAGGAGGACACGATGACAACCTCGGACCGCTATCCAGCCACTACAAACGACAGCAGCGAGACCCATCACGGCATGGGCCACGCCGGCCACGGCTGGATGATGATCGTCTGCTGCATCCCGATGCTGATCATCGCTTTCGTCCTGGTCGCCACCGGCGTCGCCAGCGTCGGGTTCATCTTCGTCGCACTGCTGTGCACGGCGATGATGGCCGCCATGATGTGGGGCATGAACCGGGCCGGCTCGGGACACTGAGCCGGCGGCCATCACTCACAACACGGCGGGAGAGGCGCAGGACGACAACAAGCATGAGGTGACCAGATGAACGTGGGCGACATAGCTGTCGTATCAACAGATGCCGTCGTCGCAGCCGGGCTGGTGTGGTGGTTCTTCGGGCCGAAGAAGACCACCCAAGCCGCGGTAACCAGCGGTGTCCAGGAAGTACAAGTGACCGTACGAGGCGGCTATACCCCCAACCGGATCCGGGTCCGGGCCGGCGTCCCGGTCCGCATCACATTCGACCGGCAGGAGTCCGGCGACTGCACCTCCCGGGTCGTGTTCCCCGACTTCGCCCTCGGCGCCGAGCTTCCGGCTTTCGCGCAGACCACCGTCGAGCTGCGCCCCCAGTTCGCCGGCCAGTACGGCTTCGCCTGCGGGATGAACATGATCCACGGGCTGCTCGTCATCGAGGACCAGCCCGAGGCGGCCACAGCCGAGCTCGCGGGCGCCGAGGAGGCCGTCGCGGACGCCGACACGGTGATCGCAGAGCCCTTCGCCGGTGGCTTTGAGCAGGCAGTCGTCGTAGTCGAAGGCGGCTACCACCCTGCCCGGGTGCTGGCCCATGCCGGCGTACCGCTGCGGCTGCGTTTCGACCGCTGCGAGGACAGCACCTCCTCGGAGCGGGTCGTGTTTCCTGCCGAGGGTGTCGAGGCGGCTCTGGCCGCGAACACCACCACAACGGTCGACCTGCCGGCGCTCGATGTCGGCATGCACGATTTCACCTGTGGGATGGGCATGCTGCAGGGAACCGTCGAAGTCATCGACGGGTCGCGGCCAGAGTCTGCGGTCAGCCCGGCCGGCGGGGCCGGGCTACCCGTGGTGCCGCCCCTCGTCTACGACGCCCCGGCCATCCCGCACCCGGAGGCCGGCGAGGATGAGGAGGCCGCCGAACGGCGAGCCGAGATGGCCGACCTCACCCGCCGCGTCGTCTTCGGCGCAGTCCTTACCCTGCCGATCCTGTTCGGCGTCATGGTCCACGAGTTCTTCCACCCGGACTGGCTGCCGGCCATCTTGACCAATGCCTGGTTCTCGCTGGCGTTCATCGCCCCCGTGTTCGCCTACACCGGCTGGCCCATCCACCGCACGGGCTGGCTGGGCATCGCCCACCGAAGCGCCGACATGAATTCGCTCATCACTCTCGGATCCACCGCGGCGTTCCTCTACAGCCTGGTCATCACAATCGCCCCCTCCCTCGCCCCGGAGAAGATCCGCGGCGTCTACTACGAGGAAGTCGGCTTCATCCTCACCCTGATCCTCCTCGGCCGGCTCCTCGAGACCCGGGCCAAGGCCGGCACCGGTGAAGCCATCCGGGCCCTGCTCGGCCTGCGAGCCAGGAGCGCCACCGTCGTTCGGGACGGGACCGAAATCCAGCTACCCATCGAGCAGGTCGCCGCCGACGACATCGTGCTGGTCCGCCCAGGCGAGAAGGTCCCCGTCGACGGCGAGGTCGTGGACGGGCACTCTGCGGTGGACGAGTCCATGATCACCGGCGAGCCCGTCCCGGTGGAGAAGAGTGCCGGCGACACCGTGGTGGGGGCCACCGTCAACGGCACAGGCTCGTTACGCGTCCGGGCCACCACCGTCGGCGCCCAGAGCGTCCTGGCCCAGATCGTGGACATGGTTCGCCGCGCCCAGGCATCCCGGGCGCCTATCCAGCGGCTGGTCGACAAGGTCTCGTCGATCTTCGTCCCCACGGTCATGCTCGTCGCGCTCGGGGCCTTCGCCCTGTGGTACCTGGCCGGACCGCCCCCCAACTTCACCTACGCCCTCATCACCGCCGTCGCGGTGCTGATCATCGCCTGCCCCTGCGCCCTCGGACTGGCCACCCCTCTGGCGGTCATGGTCGGCACCGGGCGGGCGGCCCAGAACGGCGTGCTGTTCCGCAACGCGGAAGCCATCGAGACGTCCCGCCGGCTCGACACGATCGTGTTGGACAAGACGGGCACCATCACCGCCGGCCACCCGGCCCTCACCGACGTACTTCCCCCCGGGGGCGGCGACCCAGACGACCTCCTCCGTCTGGTCGCCGCCGCCGAAGCCGACTCCGAACACCCACTGGCGCAGGCCATCGTCACCGGTGCCCTCTCCCGGCATCTGACGGTCCCGCACGCCCAGAAGTTCGAGTCGGTCACCGGCCAAGGCATCCGGGCCATCGTCGACCGACACAGCGTGCTGGTCGGCAACGTCCTTCTTCTCCAAAGCGCCGGCATCGACCCCGCCCAGCTGGTCGCTCAAGCCGGCGAGCTGTCCGGACAGGGTAAGACCGCCATGCTCGTTGCCGTCGATGGCCGTCCGGCCGGGCTGGTGGCCGTCGCCGACCCGGTCAAACCAGACTCGGCTGCGGCCATCAGCACTCTCAAGAGTCTTGGGCTCGAGGTCATCATGATCACCGGTGACAGCCGCCGCACCGCCGAGGCCGTCGCCCGCAGCGTCGGTGTCGACCAGGTCCTGGCCGAGGTCCGCCCCGAGGACAAAGCCGCCGAGGTCGCTCGTCTCCAGGCCGCCGGCCGACGGGTCGGCATGGTCGGCGACGGCATCAACGACGCCCCCGCCCTCGCCCAGGCCGACGTCGGCCTGGCCATCGGCACCGGAACCGATGTGGCCATCGAAGCCGCCGACGTCACCCTCATGGCCGGGTCGCTCATCGGCGTCGCCACCGCCGTCGGTCTGTCCCGGTCCACCATGCGCAACATCCGCCAGAACCTGGCTCTCGCCTTCGGCTACAACACCGCCGGCATACCGATCGCCGCTGGCCTCCTCTACCCCTTCTTCGGGATCGTCCTCTCCCCGGTCATCGCCGCCGCCGCCATGGCCCTCTCGTCTCTATCGGTGGTCACCAACGCCAACCGCCTCCGGCGCTCTGGGAACAGGGGGCTAAAGGGGGACCGTGCCTTGGATATGGCTTCGACAACCGTCCTGAAAGGAGGGACGTGATGGCAGAAACAGCAACCACCAGGAACAGCAGGTGCGTCCCAGCCTGGCCCAAGGACGCCCTGCGGGTGGCCTTCGGGGTGATCTGGGCCGTAGACGCCGGACTCAAATGGGCACCAGGGTTTCGCTCCGACTACATGGACACCATCATGGGCATCCGCGACGGCCAGCCAGGCTGGCTCAAGCCGTGGTTCACCTTCTGGATCAACCTCCAGCACCCCAGCGTGACCTTCTTCGTCTACCTCGTGGCGGTGGTCGAGACACTGATCGCCGCGGCTCTCATCCTGGGGCTCGCCCGCAAGCTCACCTACATATCGGCCATCGTCTTCAGTCTGCTCATCTGGTCTACCGCCGAAGGATTCGGAGGGCCGTACACCTCCGGGGCCTCGGACATCGGCACCGCGATCATCTACGCGGTGGTCTTCGCAGGATTGCTGGCCCTCAACTACTACTCCGGTCCATCCCGCTACAGCGCCGACCACTACCTCGAGCGCCGCTACCCATGGTGGTGGAGGCTCGCGGAGATGCGGCGCCCCGCACCGTCCGAGCCGGTGCCCGTTCCTTTAGCCCGCGTATCGCAGCCACGGCTCAACGCCTAGTTCGACTTGCCCGCTTCCAAGTTCACGGACAGGTCAAGTTGTCACGCGGCGAGTAGCTGATGGTCGATGTAGTCGTCGAGGGCATGGTCGAGTTGGCGCCAGGCGGTGGCGAGCGGGCTTCGTCGGGCGATGTCGTCGGGTAGGGCGGGGTCGAGCTGGACCAGACCGGGGGCCAGGACCCGGCCGTGGGTCTTGGTGAACAGGGCCCCTCAGCGCGAAGCGCTGAGCCCGCCTTTCTTGGCGGTATGAGGCTCGCTCGCTACGTGTAGGAGCCGCCACAGCCGGTGGCCCCGGACCCGGGGGCGGGGCGATACAGGTTGGTCGAATCCGGACCGCGGCGGAGATGTGTCCTTGGTCCGGCCACGACCTGCTTCACCTCTCTCACTTCGACACCGGCAGCGGATGCCGCCTGATCGGGCCCCCGATGAGAGTGGATGTGCGATGAATGTGCGATCAACGCATCGCCGACGCCGCCGGATCGAGCCCAAAGGGCCTTTGACCAGCGGTTTTCCTGGTCGGGAAGGCGGGATTTGAACCCGCGGCCTCAGCGTCCCGAACGCTGGTTCGGGCAATTTGGCTGCCAGGACCGGGTACCGGAAGTGCCCTCTGAACAGGACTTTTTCGTCCGGCCAGTTCCGTCTGGTGACGGCATTTTCCGATTCGTTCGCGCACGAACGCGCACGGTTCCGCCCGCGATTAAGCGCTGAGGCCCGGGCGCTGAGGCCACCTCAGAGGAGGGTCTCGACCGCCCTCGCCGGGGTCAAGACGGGGACGGGCGGATCCTCCAGGTCGGCCAGGTCGAGGTCACCGCTGACGACGGCCCGGGAGTCGGTGACGCCGGCGAGGGCGAACAGATAGTCGTCTTCGGGATCACGACTGAGTCGGGGCACGTCCGAGGGGTCGGGCACGCGGTGGGCCCGCCGGGCGACCTCGGCCACGAAGGCCTGAGCCTCTTCCAGGGTCACGTAGGGCCGGAACTTCGACCGCTCCAGCACTCCGGCCAG
The DNA here is from genome assembly GCA_021788115.1 of Actinomycetes bacterium. Classification (GTDB taxonomy): domain Bacteria; phylum Actinomycetota; class Acidimicrobiia; order Acidimicrobiales; family Palsa-688; genus JAJYLA01. The sequence continues at coordinate 5,579 of JAJYLA010000126.1, forward strand.
CTCGGCCAAGAGCCGGGGGCAGACGGCGATCTCGAGGCGTTCGTGGACCACGGCGTGCCAGAGCTTCGCCGGGCTGCCCTGCGGGGTGATGAGGGCGGATACGAGCACGCCGGGGTCGAGGACGACCCGCTCCACTACGAGGCGGCCTTGCCGGAATCTCCCCGCTCGCGGCGCATGGCCATGAGCTCGTCATACGCCAGCGTCAGAGCCTCTTCCTCGCCCAGGGCGACGTCCCGGTTCCGCTGCCAGACCTCGTCCGTTACGCTGCCCTGGGCGAGGTGCTCCCGGAGTGCTTGCTCTACGACCGCGGCCTCGGACTGGCCCTTTCGGCTGGCCTCCGCCCGTGCGGCCAGGATGACGTCCTCGTCCAGCTCGACGGTCAGCGGCTGCTTGGCCATGTGTTCATGGTGCCAGAACCAAGGGCTCAGCCGGAGCGAGTTCGAGTTGCGCCGGTCCGGAGTGGGGGCGGCACGACCGAACCAGCTGGCCAGCGGCGACGACACTATGCGCTCACGTTGGGCGCCGGCCCGCTTCTAGAAGCCGTACCGCGAGCCAGTCTGATCGGATCACCCGCGTAACGTCATGTCGCGGGTGGTCGGAGCGCCCGATCGACCGGGATACTGGGGCGCGGTCCTACTCGGGAGCTGACCGACGGGCTTGAGGTCGTGCCGGGCGCCAGATCCGACGGATGTCGTGTCGTATTGCTTGTGTGACCTCAGCTCGGCCAGGCGACTCGTCGAGGCTCTTACGACGTCTTCGTCACATCGGTTGGGTGAATCAGATCAAGGCGAGACGTGAAGAGCGTTCCATGTTTGGCCGCCGTCAGTGGTGCGGTAGAGGTGCTCGGTGGCGTAGTGGGTGGGTCCTACGACGTAGCCGGTGTTGGCGTCGATAAATCTGAGGTCGGCCCACCCGTAGAAGCTGCCGCCGTCTCTGATCGTGACTGTCCAGTTCTGGCCACCGTCAAGCGTGCTGTTGAGGGTGTCTGCGATGCCTTCGGTGGCTAGGAAGGCGTGTCCGGCGCCATTGTCGGCCAGGAGAACGGGCCCGTTGTGTTGGGGTGGGTCGCCGAGTCGTACCCAGGTACGGCCACCGTCGGATGTGCCGTAGATGTGCTGGCGAGTGTTCTGCTCCTGGGACGACTGCTGGTTGGAGTAGCAATCGATCATCCACGCTTGGGGATGCCCGGAGGCGATCGAGAGAACGGCGGCACCGCCGTCGGTCACCGTGCAAGGCACGGTGCGGGGCTGCCAGTGGCCTCCCTGGTCCGTGCTGACCCAGATGCGGCCCAGTTGGTTGGGAGCGATCCCGACGCTTGCCAGCCCGGTCTCGAGCAGCACCAGGTCGGTGCCGGCGGCGTAGATCTGGAAGGCCTGCTCCTGGCCCGTTTCGGCCGGGACCTGGACCAGTTGCCAGCCTTGGTTCCCGCCGACTCGCGAGCGGTACAACAGTTCGGTCCCGGTGTTGTTGTAGCCGGTCAGTGCGTACACGTAGCTTCCCGCGATGGTCAGGGACTTGACTCCCCGGAGCCGCTCATCCGTCCAGGAGCGGCCGCCATTGGCCGTAGAGAGCAGGCCGGGGCCGAACAGGTAGCCGTGGCTGGCGTCGGCGAAGAGGATGTCGGTGACCGCGGAAGGGCTGGACGAGTACCAGCCCAGGGTCGTGGGCGGCGCCGGCAGCGACGCCCAGGTGCTCCCACCGTCGCTGGTAGCGGTGATGCCGGCGCAGCCGGCGCAGCCTGTGCTGCCGAGCGCCCAGCCCTGCTGGGCGGTGATGAAGCTGGCGGCTGCGACTCGGAAGCCGGGGGGCTCGGGGTTTACGCCGGCAGTGGGGGGTGGCGTGGGCTGCGATGCGAAGGACAAGAGAGTGGTGGCACTCACAGCCGGGGTGGACGGTGACGGCCGGCTGGTGGCTACTAGGAGGCAGTGGGGAGCGCACTTGGGCTGATCAAAGGTCTGCATGAAGCCGGGCGGAGCGTATTGCGCGGTGAAGCTGCCGATGGCCATCCCGTCGCCGTCTGTTATGAGCGCCGACTGTGGTGGAGCCTTGTCGCATGAGGGGCCCGGGGGGGTGTCTTTGGCGGGGCACTCGGCTAGGAGCACGGTCTGGCCATGCGGGAAGCCGCTCAGGGTGACCTGGATTCGCTGCCCGTCTTTCAGGTCCTGGGAGGGGTTCGCGGTAACAGTTGGCGTCGAGGGGTTTCCGCTCACCACCGTTTGAGACCGAGAGTGGCCACTAGTCAGCGCCAGCGGGACAGCAATCGTTGCGGCCATAGCGAAGGCGGAGATGGCCGCGACTCTGACACGGAAACGGTGCTGCTGACGGCGGGCCAGGACACGTACCGCCTGCGGATCGACAGCCCGGGGCGGGTCACCGGTTGCAGTGTTGAGCAGCCGTTTGAGCTGGCTCTCGAAGTCGGTCATGGCTGCGCCTCCTGCAACAGCTGCCGCATGCCGGGATGGATCCGTAAGCGCTCCAAGGCTTTGGCGGTAGTGCTCTTGACCGTGCCGACCCGGCATCCCAGTGCTTCTGCCACCTGAGTCTCGGACAGGTCATCGAAGAAGCGCAGGACCACCGCGGCGCGTTGGCGCGAAGACAGGCGCGCCAGCGCGGAGCGGACACTCACCTGCACCGCCACCAGATCGGCCGGGTCCCCGACGGGCGCCGGCTGCGGAGCCTCGTCAGCGCGCTCCCCGATCCAGCGTCTCCTGCGAGAGCTGAGGAAGGTGTTCAGCAGCAGCTTGCGGGCATACGCCTCCGGGCTGTCCGTCTCGCAGACCCGATCCCACCGTCGCCAGACCTTGGCCAGAGATGACTGCACCAGATCCTCCGCCTCGGCCCAGTTGCCTGTGAGAAGCCATGCGGTTCGTTGAAGCCGTCCCTGTATGCCGGCCACGAAGAGGCCGAACTCGTCATTGCCCCTCGAGAGTGTCAAGGCTTCGGTCATCCTCCCTCCAGAAGACATGACGCTCCACGGATGACGAAAAGTTCACTCTCTCAGACGTGTCATCCCGAAAGGTTCACATACGCAAAGTGAGCCGGCTGCTGACGGATATTATGCGCTGCGACGCATGAACCTCCATGATCAGCATTGAAAGCGCATATCGCCGAGTATGCGCTCCTCCCGATGAGTCGAGAGCTACCGGGTCGTGAGCGCAGAACATAACAATCCATGTGTGAAGCCGTCTTGCCCGATGTGGCGCCTGCGGGCGCAGTCTGTGCCGGGTTCCGCATCTGCCCGGCGGGCAGCTGCTACATCTTTGTCGTCGGACGCTGAGGTAGCGGGC
>JAJYLA010000127.1 GCA_021788115.1 Actinomycetes bacterium
CCCTCAACGCGCCCGGTCATAAACCCCCCGGCCCTCCGGGCCGCAACCGAGCCGGACAAAAACCCGTCCGGCGCTCTTGACACCAGGCGCTCCTTCAGAGATGACAGGCTCGCTCGTTGGGCTAGTGGACCTGGGAGGTGGGGGTGCAAGGGCTGGCGGCGCCGGAGCCGATGGCGGCGGTACCCCGGCGACCAATCCCTTGGTAGAAGCGCATGCCTCGAATCACGACGCTGCGCACGCCCGACAGCAAGGTCCCTACCGGGTGGCACACATGCAGACAGGCGGGGAACTCGGCTCATGCGAGGTCGCGTCGGCGCAGCGCGCCTAGCCCGATGACCATGAGCCCGAGCGCGATGAGCGAAAGCCACAGCAGTGCCGTAGCGTGCGCGACCCCGCCGGGGAGTCTCGGCACGTGGGTGAAGGGCGAGATGTCCAGCACCCACTGCGGGAAGCGAAGCATGGCCCCGAACAACTTCACCGCCAGCACCGCCACGACCGTCGCCCAGCCGACGCCGACACACGCTCGCGGCAGGACGCCGAGCAGCATGACCGCCACCCCGGCGAGGGCGAGCGACGCCGGCAACTGGGCGAGGGCGGCAACGAGGAGCCGCTGCACCTCACTGCCGAGGTCACCCGCCCTCAACCCATAGCCGAGTCCGATCGCCAGCCCCGCACCGGCGAGCAGCGCGGCCGTCCCGGCCACCGCCATGCCCACGTGGCTGAGCGCCCACCGAAGCCTGCCGGTCGCGGTGGCCAGCACGGGCTCGGCAAGCCCGCCGGTCTCCTCGCTACGAAGCTGCAGGACAGCCGACACGGCGTAAGCAGCTGCCACCATTCCGGTCAACAGGACGATCGCGGCCAGGTAAGCGTTCGTGAAGGCGGCCTGCCCGCCGAACCGATTGAGGACGTCTCGGACCTCGGGGCTGCCGCCGAGCAGCGAGCGGATACCCTTCCCCGCCGCGCCAAAGATGGTCCCGGCGAACCCAAAGGCCGCGACCCAGCCGGCCAGCCGGCCTCGCTGGAGCCGCCAGCCGAGGCCGAACACGCCGCTTAGGAGGCCGGATGCACCCGCCCTGCCTGGTCGCGTCGGCAGCAGCCCGGCGCCGTGGTCGCGTCGGTCTGCGAGCATGTACGCCGCGACACCGGTGATGGCGGCCGCCCCTGCTGGAAGAGCGAGCACCCACCACCGCTCCCGGGCGAAGGGCTGGACGTGCTCGGTCCAGCCGAGCGGCGACAGCCACGACAGCCACGACAGTCTCGGCGTCGTGGCCGAATCACCGACCGCCCGAAGCAGGTACGCGGCCCCGAGAGCGCCGAGAGCGATTCCTCGCGCGCCCTGTGCGTCGGAGGCAACCTGGGCCGTGAACGCGGCGATGGAGGCGAACGTGACGCCGCAGACCCCCATGGAGAGCGCAAGGGCAGCGGCACCGGCTCCTGGCAGGCCGACGAGCACCAAGCCTGAGGTGACCAGCCCTGCCAGCAGAACGTTGGCAGCGACGACAAGTCCAAGGGCGGCGCTGAGCGGGGCGCGCCGGCCGATCGCAGCGGAGCCGACCAGCTCGGCCCGCCCGGCGTCCTCATCGGCCCTCGTGTGACGGACGACGACGAAGATGCTCATCAGCGCGGCGAGGATCGCCCCCCACAGCCCGTACCGCCAGGTTGTCAGCGCGCCGGTCGAGTCGCCGTGCAGCTTGCTGAACAGAAACACGAGCGCCGGATTCCTCTCGCCGGCGACTACCTGCATCGCCCGCTGGGCTTGTCTCGGGTACGCCTGACCCATCGTGTAGCCGATGCCGACCGCCCCGGCCGTGATCGCTAAGACCCAGACCAGGACCATGATCCGGTCCCGACGCAGCGCGAGGCGGGCGAGCGGCAAGGTGCCGGCAAGTCCGCTCATCGCGACGCCGCTTGCTCGTCTTCTGCGCCGACGTAGTGACGCAGGAACAGCTCCTCCAGGGTAGGAGGCAGGCAGGTGATCGTGCGGATGCCCGCCGCAGCCAGGCGGGCGAGCACCTCGGTCAGCGTGTCGTCGTTGACGAGGACCGAAATCCGTCTCCCGTTCGTGCCGAGGTCATGCACACCCGGGAGGTCGTCCAGGCAGATCCGATCGGTCAGCTCGGCGCTGATGGAGGTCATCGTGAGGTGCCGTAGCTCGGTGAGCGTGCCGGTCTCGACGAGCCGGCCGCCGCGGATGATGCTGACTCGGTCGGCCAACGCCTCGGCCTCTGCGAGGAGGTGGCTCGAGAGCAAGACCGTGCGGCCCGCCCGGCGCACCTCGTGGACGCACTCGCGGAAGGTTGCCTCCATGACGGGATCGAGACCCGAGGTCGGCTCGTCCAACAAGAGGAGCTCCGCGTTCGAGGCAAGTGCGGCGACGAGTGCGACTTTCTGCCGATTGCCCTTGGAGTAGGTGCGAGCCTTCTTCGAAGGGTCGAGCCGGAACCGCTCGCACAGGGCTGCTCGTCTTTGCGGATCCGAGCCCCCGCGAAGGCGGCCCATGAGGTCAATGACCTCGCCGCCGGAGAGTTCCGGCCACAGCGTCACGTCGCCCGGCACGTAGGCGAGGCGCCGATGCAAACTGGTGGCATCCCGCCACGGGTCTCCGCCAAGAAGGCGCACCTCACCTTCGCTCGCCTTGAGCAGTCCCAGCAAGATCCGCAGCGTCGTGGTCTTGCCGGCCCCATTCGGTCCCAAGAACGCGTGCACCTCGCCGGTCCGCACCGTGAGATCGAGACCGTCGAGGGCGATCGTCCGTCCGAAGCGCTTGTGCAGCCCGCGGATCACGATCGCGTCGTCCGTGTGGTCGCCGGTCCCAACTCGTCCACGGTGATTGCGCAGGGCGCTCGCCGAGCGGTGATGGAGCACGCCTTGCGCTGTCGGGCGCCTGTCCTCTCCTGGAGGGCTCATCTGTCTCGAGGCGATCTCGTGAGTAGCTGCTCGCGTGCTTCCTGGCGGTGGTTGCGTGCCGACTTGCCCGACGTCCGTCGAGTTGTTGGGCTTCGTCCGTCTGATGGATCTCATGACACTCCGTGAGGCGTTTCAGCTCCCCGTAGCGGTGTCGCCCTCTGGGAGGGCGCACACCATGCCTTCGCTGAAGCCGGCAGCACCGATCCCGAGGGCCAGGTTGAAGCGGCCGCGCAGGTTCTCCAAGGCGATGTGGTGCGTGAGCTCTACGAGCTGGTCATCGTCGAGGTGCAGCCGGAGCCTGTCGAACAGGTCGTCGGGCACCTCGACGGGCGTCCGGGTCATCGCGACGGCGTAGTCGAGCACATGCCGGTCGAGCTCCGAGAAGTACGGGCTGGTCCGGTACCGGGGGAGCGCCATGAGCTCCTCGTCGCTCAGCCCCCAGCGTCGGGAAATGGCGGAGCCCATGTCGATGCAGTACTCGCAGTGGATGAGGGTGGCCGCCTTCAGCTCGGCGAGGGCGTGCAGCCGTTTGGGGAGGCCGTGCAGCTTGCCCGTCACCTGTTCGAGCTTGGCGTAGCCCTTGAAGAGATCGGGGCGCCGGGCGTACACCTCGAGTGGCTCGACCATCCGCGGCGTGGCCTTGCCGGTGAGCTCGGCGATGGCCCTTCTCGTGAAGTGGAGAGCGATCCTCGTGTACAGGCCGGCCTTGGAGGACGTCACCGGTTGGATGCGGGCCATGCGATCTCTCCTTCCTGAGCAGCAGATGGTTCGTTCTCGGTCTCAGCCGGGCCATCAGGTGGCCGGGCGCGACGCAGCCGTGACAGGTGCCCGGTCACCGCTGGCCCTCCGGGAAGATGGGGGGCCGGGTCGGCACTCGCCGGGATCCGCTTCGCCTTCGGTATGCAGTCGTCGACGTGGTGACCTGGCGCACGACGAGGCCCATGGCGGCGACCGCGGCGGGCACGTGGACGGCGAGCCAGGCTCCGCCCGCGTGCCCGGTGGCGATCACGGCGACCACCAGCACGAGAAGTCCGGCGCGCCTCGCAAGGGCGGCGTTCGGTTCGGGCCGATGGCGCTGCAGAGCGAGGCCGAGGAACAGGCTGGCAAGTGGGACCAAGAGGAGGAAGTCGCCCAGGTCCTTGTGCCAGGTGAGCCACTGGTGATGCTGGGTACCGACGAGGGCGCCCGCAAACGCGCCTTGTGCGAGCAGGCCGAGCCCGAGCACGGCGGCCAGGGCGGCCGTCGCCCGAGGAGCGGCGGGGTCGACAGAAGGATCCTCGTGCCGGGTCATTGGCCCGTTCCCATGCCGGCTGGGGCCACCTGTGTGGGGTGGTCTCGGTGATGAAGCTCGGCACGCGTCTCGATCGAGATGCGGGGTAGCAGGCGATCGAGACGACGTGGCAGCCACCAGTTGGCGGGGCCTAGCAGGTGCATGATGGCGGGGACGAGGACGGTGCGGATGAGGTAGGCGTCGACGAAGATGGCGGCAGCGAAGCCGAGGCCCATCTGCTGGATGGGCAGCTGACCCTCGAGGATGAACGACGCGAACACGAGGATCATGATCAGCGAGGCGGCGGTGATGACGCGGCCGGTCTCGGCCTGGCCGCGGACGACCGCGCGTTTGCTTCCAGGGTGGAGGATCCATTCTTCGTGCATGCGGCTCACGAGGAAGACCTCGTAGTCGGTGGACAGGCCGAAGAGGATGGCGAACATCATCACCGGGATCCACGCTTCGATGGGCCCTGCCTGGCTGAACCCGAGCAGCGTCTTGCCCCAGCCGAACTGGAAGGCGGCGGTCATGACGCCGAGCGCCACGCCGAAGGAGAGGAGGTTCATGATCGAGGCGACGAGGGGGATGAGCAGGCTGCGAAAGACGACGGCGAGCAGCAGGAACGCCAGTCCCACGACCACGGCGAGGTACTGGGCCATCTTGGCGTCGAGCACCTGGGTGAAGTCCTCGTTGGCGGCCGTGGTGCCACCGATGTGGATGGCCAGAGTGCTGCCGGCCTCTGCCCGGGGGACGGCGGCCCGCAGCCGGTCGAGCAGGGTCGTGGTCGCGGCGTCCTGCGGTCCCGTGGTCGGGTAGACCAGCGCAACCTCGGCTTTGTCGTTCGGGCTGAGCTGGGGTGGCTGGACGGCAGCCACGCCCGGCTCGCTGCGGGCTTCGGCGGTGAACGCCGCGAAGCGTGCCTGATCGGAGGGGCCGGCGACCCGACCGACGAGAACCAGGGGTCCGTTGAAGCCGGGGCCGAACCCCTTGGCCAGAAGTTGGTAGGCCTGGTAGGTGGTCGAAGAGGGCGGGTCGGTGCCGGCGTCGACCAGTCCGGTGCGCATGGAGAGGAACGGCACGGCGAGGATGGCGATCAGCGCCAGTGCCGAGACGCCGAGGATGAGCGGCCTGTGGCCGAGCCACTCGGCCCAGCGGTGCCAGAGGCCTCCTTCCTCCTCACCCTGACGCTCGACGAGCCCGCTGCGCTCGGCCCGCCGCAGGACCTTCGGGCCGAGGAAGCCCAGCATGGCGGGCAGCAGGGTGAGTGACGCCAGCATGGTCAGGAAGACGACGACGGTAACGGTCACGGCCACGCCGTAGAGGAGGCCGACCCCGAGTGCGAACAGCCCGAGCAGCGCGACGCACACGGTTAGCCCCGCCAGGAGCACGGCGCGCCCAGAGGTGTCGAGCGCGGTGACCGCCGCGCCCTCGGGGCTCAACCCAGCGAGCAGCCCGTGGCGATGCCGACTGACGACGAACAGGGCGTAGTCCACGCCGACGCCGAGCGCCACGAGGACGGCGACCTCGGGCACCCAGCTGGCGACGGCCACGGCGTGCGTGAGGACGTTGACGATCGAGGTGCCTACGAGGATCGCGGTCAGCGCCGAGATGAGCGGAAGGAGCGCGCCGAACACCGAGCGCCGGAAGGCGAAGAACAATACGACGAGCGCGAGCACGATGCCCAAGAGCACGCTCGTGTAGTCGCCGCCCGACGACGAGATGGTCTCGATCGCCGCCCCGCCGAGCTGGATGTTCAGCTGTGGATCGTCGGCGGATTTGGCGGTCGAGATGAGCCTGGTGACGGCACCGTTGGGGACCTTCCCGGCCGTGGCGTCGAGGTTCACCGTGGCGAGGCCGATCGTGCCGTCCTTGCTGATCCGACCGGCCGAACCGTAGAGCGAGGTCACCGACCGCACGTGGGGAAGCCTTGCGACCCGGGCGAGCATGGCAATGACCGCCCTCTCGTTGGGTGCCGAACGAAGCGTTCCCGTCCTTGCCTGCACCACGATCTGCTCGCTGTCGCCTGCCTGGGCGGGGAAGGTCGCCGTCAGCAGCTGTTGGGCCTTCGCCGAGTCGGTGCCAGGCAGCGTGAAGCTGTTCGTGTAGGCCGATCCGGACAGCCGGCCGGCGGCGAAGAATCCGACGAGAGCGACGAGCCACAGCGCCAGGACGGCCCTTCGATGGACGAAGCACAAGCGGGCAAGACGAGCCATGACTGCCATGGTGGGTGACCACCTTGCAGATGTCGTCCGGCGAGCAGCGGCTTCCCGCCTACGACGGAGGGCGTATGGAATCGGCGGTGGGTACGCACAGCGCGCAGGCGAGGATGCGCGTGGGGAACGATGCGCCTGGTCAGAGCGGTCGTTACCCTTGAAGCGAGATGACAGAGCCTGTCGCTGCTCCCGGCTTGACGGCCCGCACGGCGTCGTGGCGTCGGACGCTCAGCGTGCGCCGAGATCTTGCGCTGCCGGCGGTCCTGCTGGCGGTCCAGCTCATCGGGGCAGCCCTTGCCGGCAGGAGCGCCCACCTCTTCAGCCCGAAGGCACCGCTCGACGCGCTGGACTGGCTGCTGCTTGTGGTCGGCCCAGCAGCCCTAGTCGTGCGACGCCGGTATCCGGTGGCGGTTCTGTGGGTGACCTTCGCCGTAGTGATCCCGGCGTCGGGATCGGGCTTCAGCCATTTCAGCTTCGTCGTCGCGGTCTTCGTGGCGGCCGTTGCCGGCAGGCGCTACTGGGCCTGGGGGGCGCTGGCACTGGCCTACGTCTGGGTGGTCTGGCTCGCCCCGCTCGCGTACGGGTACCGAGTCCCGCCGCTCACCGACGTCCTGCTCCTCGCCGGCTGGCTGGTGGCGCTCGTGATCGCGGCCGAGGCGACCCGGATCTGGGCCGAGCGGGCGGCAGCCACGAGATCGGGGCGCAAGAGTGACGAGCAACGCCGCCAGAGCGAGGAGCGGCTCCGCGTGGCGAGAGATCTTCACGACGTGGTCGGCCACAACATCTCGCTCATCAACGTCCAGGCAAGCATGGGCCTGGACCTAATGGACACCCAGCCTGAGCAAGCCCGCGCGGCGCTGCGCGCGATCAAGTCGGCGTCGAAAGAGGCGCTCGAGGAACTGCGTACGATGCTCGCAGCGCTGCGTCGTGACGATGACGTCGCGCCCCGCTCGCCCGCGCCTGGGCTCGCCCGGCTCTCAGAGCTCGTCGAGCTCACCCGGGCTGCCGGCCTGATCGTGGAGGTCGAGGTCAGCGGCAAGTCGCCGCCGTTGCCCGCGGCTGTCGACATTGGCGCCTTCCGCATCATCCAGGAGTCGCTCACCAACGTCGCCCGCCATGCCGGGCCGACCCGTGTCAAGGTACGGGTGACCTACGACAACGAAGACCTCTGCGTCGAGATCGATGACGATGGGACGGCCCGCGCCAACGGGGACGCCGCCGTCGGGACGGGGAGCGGGATCACGGGCATGCGGGAACGCGCAGGCGCGCTCGGGGGCCAGCTGTCAGCAGGGTTTCGCCGCGACGGTGGGTTCCGTGTCTCCGCGCGTCTCCCAGTTCGGTCTCCATCGTGATCCGCGTCCTCCTCGCCGATGACCAGAGCCTGGTCCGGGCCGGCTTCAAGGCGTTGCTCGACGCCCGCGACGACATCGAGGTCGTCGGTGAGGCGGCCGACGGGGTCGGCGCCGTGGAGCTGGCGAGGACTCTCCGCCCCGATGTGATCCTCATGGACATACGCATGCCGGAACTCGACGGGCTCGAGGCCACCCGCCAGATCGTCGCCGCACCGGAGCTCGCAGACGTGCGCATCATCATCCTCACCACCTTCGCGCTGGACGAGTACCTCTTCGAAGCTCTGCGGTCCGGCGCGAGCGGCTTTCTCGTGAAAGACACCGAGCCGACCGAGCTCGCGACCGCAGTCCGGGTGGTAGCGCACGGCGACTCGCTCATCTCACCGAGCATGACGCGCAGGCTCGTCGCCGAATTCGCCAGCCGGACCAAGAAGCCCCACCCGGCCGCCGAGCTCGATGTGCTCACCGAGCGGGAGCGTGAAGTGATGAGGCTGGTCGCCGAGGGCCTCAGCAACCAGGAGATCGCCGGCGAGCTGTACATGAGCCCTGCCACCGCGCGCACCCACGTGAGCAGGGCGATAACCAAGCTCGGTCTCCGAGACCGGACCCAACTCGTAGTCCGCGCCTACGAAACCGGCCTGGTACGCCCGAACTGGACCATCTGAGAGACCCACACCCGAGCATGTACGACAGTGCTTGAGCAGCAGGTTCGCACCGGGTGTCGGGTCCGTCCGGAGCAGGGAAGAGGGAGCTAGAGCTGGCAGCGGTCGAGCTTGCGAGCAGAGCCGCCTAGTGTCCTGGCAGGTGGATTCGTCAAGAAATTGTGGGTGATCGGGAATTTCTGTGTTCGGGCCGCGTTGGCCTGGTGTTGTGAGCCAACATCGGAGGAGCGCTATGGCCCGTCGAGGACGTCC
>JAJYLA010000128.1 GCA_021788115.1 Actinomycetes bacterium
GGGGTGCGCCGGCGGGGGGTGCGCCGGCGGGGGGTGCGCCGGCTGGGGGCTCGCCGGCGGCGGGGGTCGCTTCGGGCGACGGCGGGAAGTCGGTGGGATCGGGCTGTCCTGCGTCCATCGCGTTCCATTGTGGCGCGCCCATGTGAGCGCAGGCTGAGAACCAGCGCGACTATCCCGAGGATCGGCCGTCAGACCGGCCGGCGGTGGGCGTAGGAGTGACGCCAGTCGGCGAGGAGGGCGCGTACGGCTGTGACGAAGGCGATCGGCTGGTCGAGCATCACGTGGTGGTGCGCCAGCGGGATCTCGATCACCGGGGCGGTGCGGCCGAGGAGCTCGTACATGCGCTCGCCGATGTCCGGGGTCACCAGACCGAACTCGGGGCGGAGGATCGCCACGCGACAGGGGATCGAGCCGAGGATCTCCGACTCGAAGCTGCCGACCGTGACGAAGAACGACGGGTCGAACTTCCACGTAAAGCCGCCGCGCGCCCGGCGCAGGGACGTGGCAGCGATGTGCTCGACCACGTAGGGCAGGGACCCCGGCTGCTCGGGGACGGTCCGGAAGCGGGCGAGCGCCGCCTCGCGGGTGGGGTACAGGTGCAGCGGCCCGAACGCCTGGCGGCGCGACGACGCCTCCTGCTCCGGGGCGGGCTCCCGGACGGGCGAGTCGACGACGATCACGCCTTCGAACCGCTCCCCGTGGCGGGCCCCGGCGTAAAAGGTCGCGAAGCCGCCCAGGCTGTGGCCGATCACGACGGGCGGCTGCCGCTCGGCGCCCCCCGACACCGTGGCCGCCACGGCGGTGATCTCCTCCGCCCAGTGCTCGAAGCTGTAGCTCGACCGGCGGCCGCTGTCGCCGTGGCCGGACAGATCGAGAGCCGTGACGCAGCACCCGCCGGCGAAGAACGGGGCCACGTGGTCCCACCACCGGCTGTGCGCGCCGCCCCCGTGCACGAGGACGAGCGCCGGGTGGGAGGGATCCCCCCACCGCCGGAAGGCGATCTCGCAGCCGTCGACCTCCACCCGGCCGACCTCGACGGGGGCGGCGAGGGCGGACAGGAACCACCCCGGCGGCGCGGCGGCCACTTCCATGTCGACAGGGCTGTCCGGGCGGGAACCGTCGGGCTCGAGAGGCACCCGCGCAGGGTAACCAACCGCCGGGAACCTGCGGGGCTGCCGCTGCGTCGTACTCGTCGATGCGATTGCCGCTGACCGCCTCCGGTGCCGCCGACGAGGAGTTCGCCGCGTGGGTGGCGGACGGCTACGCCTCGGCCTTCCGGACCGCCTACCTCATCCTCCGCGACCGCCAGGACGCCGAGGAAGCCGTGCAAGATGCGTTTCTGCGGGCGTGGCGGTTCCGCAGCGCGATCCCCCCGGGAGAGGGGGTCAAGCCCTGGCTGTACCGGGTCGTCGTCAACGCCTGCCTGAGCAAGCTGCGATCCGAGCGGACGCGGCGGTCCCGTGCGGAGGCGGTGGACCCCGCCGCGATGGACCGCAGAGCCGCAAGGGCCGGCGGCGGTGCCGGCGGCGACCCGGAGAGGGCCGCCGAGGCGCACGAGGCGCGCGAAGCGGTCCTGGCGGCGATCGCCGGCCTGCCCGCGCACCTGCGGGTGGTGGTCGTGCTGCGCTACTACGCGCAGCTGAGCGAGAAGGAGATCGCGTCGGCCATCCGCCGGCGGCCCGGGACGGTGAAGAGCCGCCTGCACCAGGCGAGGATCTGCCTGGGCGACGACCCCCGGCTCGCGGCACACGGGCCGGCCCGGGTGGGAGCGGCCGAAGGGAGCCCCGATGATTGACGAGAACGTTCTCGGCGACCTGCTGCGCGAGGCGTCCGAGGCCATCGCTCTGCCGCCCGACGGCCCCCGCCGCATCCTCGACGCACGCGAGGTCGCCGGCCCGCAGCGGGCCCGGCGGCGACTGCGCGTACGGCGCGGCCCCGCGCTCGGCGTCGTGGTGGCCATCGGCGCCGTCGCCAGCCTCGTGGTGGCCGTGGCGTCGCTGCAGGGAACCGGCGCCGGCAAGGCCGGCACGTCTTCCGGCCCCAGGGTCGCAAGTCCCGCTCTCACCCCGGCGGGTGCTCCGACCTCGGTGGCGGGTTCGGCCGCCGCCGGCGGCGGCGCTGCCCACGGCGCCGCCCCCGGTGGTGCGCCCGGCTCCTCGGGCATACAGGTCCAGCCCCTCGTCATCAAGACCGGATCGGTGACGCTGCAGGTCCCCGACGGGCAGGTGGGCGCGACCGCCAACCACCTCACCTCGCTGGCGGCGGGACTCGGCGGGTACGTCGCCAGCACGGCCACCGCAACGCCGGCCGGACAGCCGGCCACCGCGGATGTGACGCTGCGCGTGCCGGCCGCTCGGTTCGAGGAGCTCCTCAACGAGGTCCGCGACCTCGGCACCCCGACCGACGTGACGACAAGCGGTCAGGACGTGACCTCGCAGTACGTGGACCTGAAGGCCCGGATCACCTCGCTCGAGGACACCCGCGCCCAGTACCGCCAGATCCTGGCGAAGGCGACAACCATCGGCGACATCCTGGCCGTCGAGCAGCAGATCAACACGGTGCAGACCCAGCTCGAGGAGCTCCAGGGCCAGCTGCAGGTGATGAACGACCAGACCGGCTACGGAACCCTGGCCGTCCACGTCACCGAGCCGGCGCGAAAGGCTGGCGCCTCAGCGGCGAGCGGCTTCTCCGGAGCGTGGGCCCACGCCAGGCACGCCTTCGCCCACGGAATCGAGGCGCTGGTCGCGTGGAGCGGCGGCTTCGCGGTCTTCCTCGTCGTGGCCATGGTGCTCGGCCTGATCGCACGCCTGGCCTGGAACGCGCTGCGCCGGCGGCTGGTGTAGCCGCCGGCGCGAGACGTGCTGTTGCAGATACTTGCCGAGCGCTGTTAGGGGTACCAGCGCTGCGTGGCACCGGTGCGGCGCCGCGCGCCCCAGTAGACGGGCGAGAGCATCGCCGCGACCACGAGGACCGCTCCAACCACGATCAGGAAGATGCCGTAGCCGTCCCCGATGCCGAGGGAGCCGCGGAACGAGGAGGGCTGGGCCACGACGATGATGCCGAACACCAGGGCGACCAGGCCGAGCAGCGTCATGCCGCCGCGGCCCGCTCCCGGTGCGGCACCCGCCGCCACCAGAAAGGCTCCGAAGACGAGCTCGATGTACGCCATCAGCTCCGTTTGGCCGGCGCCGGCGACGGTCACGTGCGTCCCGGTGAGGTTGTTGAGATTGACGCCCGTGCGGGCCAGGGCGATGCCCCCCAGGACGAGAAACACGACGCCGAGGATCAAGGCCACGGCCTGCGCTGGGCTCCAGGGCCCGCGCTGCACGGTGTAGGAGCGGCGGGATTCGGCGACCCCGCCCTCGGCGGCGCCGACCGCTCCGGGGGGCGCCGCGGGGGGTATGTCCTGGCGAACAATATGGGTTTCTGGGCGAACCATTTGGTAGTCCTCCTTTCTCATGTCACGCATGAGAAGCTACGGGGTGATATCTCGTGGTTCTGGCGGCTACCAGCCGTACCATCGTCGGCTCGAACCGCGGCTGAACGCGAACCCGGCGATCCACGCCAGGAAGAAGATCGCAGCGACGATCCACAGCACGTGCAGGGCGAATCCGAGCCCGAAGAACAGAAATACCAGCAGCAGGCCGAGCAAGATGAACAGCACGGAAGATTCTCCTTTCTCCTGCCCCAGACATGTGATCCATGCATCCGGCACGGTCACTTGTTGTTACTCGAACTGTTGTGTTACCCAGCGAGGCAGCGGGAGAAACACAGCTAGCGTTGGGGGTGTGCAGCACGCTCCGCGACGCTGTAGCGGCTCTTCATATCCGACCGGAAGGATGGCAACCAATTGAGCAGCGAAGATTTGCACGAGCCCGCCGATGTCCTGCGACCCGAGACCGTCGATCGCCACCGGGCCGTGGTTTCCCTCAAAGAGGAGCTCGACGCGGTCGATTGGTACGACCAGAGGATCGACGCGACCAGCGACCCCGAGCTGGCCGAGATACTCCGCCACAATCGCGACGAGGAAAAAGAACATGCCTCGATGCTGCTGGAATGGCTCCGGCGCCACGACCCCTCGCTCGACGGGCATCTGCGCACCTATCTGTTCACCGACACCCCCATCGAGGAGAAAGCCGAGGCCACCGGAGCGGGTCCGGCGCCCCGTACCGGGCTCGACATCGGAAGCCTGCGCAACAAGGAGGAGCTGTGAGCGACCACCTGCGCCGGCATCTCGCGCCCGTCACGGCGGCCGCCTGGGAGCAGATCGACCGGGAGGCCGCGCGGGCCCTTCGCCACTTCCTCGCGGCCCGCGCCCTCGTCGATGTCGCCGGGCCGGCCGGATGGGAGATGTCCTCGGTCGGGCTCGGCCGGCTTCGTTCGTCGTCCCCATCGCCCGCGGAGGGCGTGGTCGCCGACGTGCGCGTCAGCCAACCGCTCGTGGAGATGAGGACCCCCTTCGAGCTGTCCCTCCTCGAGATGGACATGATCGACCGGGGGGCGCGCGACCCCGACCTGACGCCCGTGAGCGACGCAGCCGCCCTCGCGGCGCGGGCCGAGGACCGGGCGGTGTTCCACGGCTACGATCCCGGCGGCATCGCCGGTATCGCCCCGTCGTCACCCCACCACCCGCTGGAGATCGGCGACGACTACAACGGCTACCCGAAGGTCGTGGCGCGAGCCGTCGCCCAGTTGCGCCAGGCCGGCATCGGCGGTCCCTATGGCATCGCCCTCGGGCCGCGCTGCTACACCGGGGTGATAGAGACGACCGAGCACGGCGGCTACCCCGTGCTCGAGCACGTCAAGATGATCCTCGGCGGCCCGGTGGTGTGGGCTCCGAACGTCGACGGCGCCATCGTGCTCAGCGTTCGCGGCGGCGACTACGAGATCGTCTGCGCCGAGGACTTCTCGGTCGGGTACCGGGCGCACGCGGACGACACCGTCGAGCTGTTCCTCGAGGAGAGCTTCACCCTCGTCGTCAACGAGCCGCGCGCCGCGATCTGGTTGCGTTACCCCGGATAGTCCCGGCCCGCGTACCCGGCGCGGGCGGTGGGTACCGCGAGGAGATGGCCCCCCTGCGCCGGAAGTGGTCGACCGCAGCCCGACCGACCGCCCCGGCGGGGAGGCCGAATAGCATGGCAGTCGACGCGAGGAGATAGCCGTGGCCGTTCACCGCCTCGAGCTCCCGCCGCCGTGCGAGGACACCGGCCGCCCGCAGCGGGACCCGCCGTGCCCGGACACGGGCGGGTCCGACCGGGGCGGCCGGCGCGCGGGGTCGAGGGCGTGCCCGTCCTGATCGGGACCTCGGGCTGGCACTACCAGCACTGGAGGGGCGGCTTCTACCCGGCCGGGCTGCCGGCGTCGAAGTGGCTCGCCCACTACGCCGCGCGCTTCGAGACCGTCGAGTCCAACAGCGCCTTCTACCGATTGCCGGAGGCCACGACGTTCGCCGGCTGGGCGGCCGCGCTGCCGGAGGGCTTCGTCTTCGCGCTCAAGGCGAGCCGCTACCTGACCCACATCCGCCGGCTGAAGGACCCGCGGGAGCCGGTGCAGCGCATGGTGGAGAGGGCCTCGCACCTCGGCGCCAAGCTGGGCCCGGTCCTGGTGCAGCTCCCGCCGACGCTCGGGCCCGACCCCGGCGCCCTCGAGGAGGCGCTCGCGGCCTTCCCGGCCGGGATGAGGGTCGCGGTGGAGGCGCGCCACGCGGGGTGGTTCTCCGTCGAGACGCGCGGAGTGCTGGAGCGGGCGGGGGCCGCGCTGTGCCTCGCCGACGGAGGGCCCGTCGAGGTGCCGCTGTGGCGGACGGCGCCGTGGGGATACGTCCGATTTCACCGGGGCCGGGCCTCGCCGGACTCCTGCTACGGGACCGCAGCCCTGCGCCGCTGGGCGGAGCGGCTCGCGCGACTGTGGTCGGAGCCCGAGGACGTCTACGTCTATTTCAACAACGACGCCCACGGCTGCGCCGTGCGCGACGCCCGCCGCTTCGCCGGCGCCACCGCCCGCGCCGGCCTGCGCCCCACCCGGGTGCCGGGGCCCCGCGACACGCCTCTGACGGGCTGATCCGCCGCCGGCGCGCGCCGGGCCGCCGCGGCCGCTGAGCGGCCCTCCTTGCGGGATCGACCGGTGGCTCAATACGGTTCACGGACCGTGAGCCGAGCGATGCCGACGGCGCGCCTCCTGCTGTCGTGCCCGGATCGCACCGGGCTGGTCGCCAGCGTCGCCGACTTCGTGTGGCGGGTCGGCGGCAACATCACCCACGCGGACCAGCACACCGACGAGCAGGCCGGCGTCTTCTTCCAGCGGGTCGAGTTCCTGGTTTCCGACCTCACCGTCGGGCGCGGGCAGCTGGCCCAACGGTTCGCCCCGGTGGCCGCCGAGTTCGGCATGGAGTGGCGCCTCAGCTTCTCCGACGAGACCCGGCGGGTGGCGATCCTGGTGTCGCGCCAGGGTCACTGCCTCTACGACCTGCTCGCCCGGTGGCGCGCCGGCGAGCTGCCCTGCGACATCGCGGCGGTGATCAGCAACTGGCCCGACCACTCCGCTGCCGCCGAGCACTTCGAGGTGCCCTTCCACGAGCTGCCCGTCACGCCCGAGACGCGCGACGCGCAGGAAAGCAGGCTGGCCGATCTGCTGGGACGCTACCGGGTCGACCTCGTCGTCCTGGCCCGCTACATGCAGATCCTCGGCCGGCGGATCATCGACCCGTACCGGTACCGGGTGATCAACATCCACCACTCGTTCCTGCCGGCGTTCGCGGGGGGTCGCCCCTACGCGCAAGCCCACGCCCGCGGGGTGAAGCTGATCGGCGCCACCGCGCACTACGCGACCGAGGACCTCGACGAGGGGCCGATCATCGCCCAGGAGGTGGCGCGCGTCACCCACCGCGACTCCGTCGACGACCTGGCCCGCACGGGGCGCGATCTCGAGACGACCGTGCTCGCCCGCGCGGTGCGGGCGCATCTCACCGACCGGATCCTCGTCTACGGGCGGAAGACCGTCGTCTTCGACTAGAGCCGGCGGGGCCGGCGGGCGTCAGGGCAGGGCGAGGCCGGCGGCGCCGAGCTTGGCGAGGTAGGCGCGCCACACGGCGTCATGGTTGAACGACGATCCGAGGTCGGGCAGCCCGGCGCGGTCCGCCTCGGGGACGGGAGGCGCCTGGCGCCCGGTGCGGGCGACGGCGGCCACCATCGAGGCGAGGCGGTTGACGGTGAGCGCGGTCACGACGGCGGCGGCCAGGGTCGGGCCCGTCGCCGTCAGGCCGTGGCCGCGGAGCACGACCGCCGGCCGGTCGCCGAGGGCGGCGACCATCTCGCCGGCGCGGCGGCCGTCACGGACGAGGCCGCAGTACTCGTAGACGGGGATGCCGGCCTCGGCGAGTCGCATGGCCGGGATGTTGAAAGCGCCGAAGACCGGCTCGAGACCGAGGCCGGCGATGCTGCAGAGCACCACGTCGGGGGGATGGGCGTGGACGACCGCCCCGGTGTCCGCCCGGCGGCGCAGCACCGAGGAGTGGATGGCCAGCTCCTGGGGCAGCGCCCGATCGCCGAGGTCCTCCGCGGGGCGGCCGTCGAGGTCGACGAGGACCACGTCGGCGGCGGTGCTGAGCAGGAGCCCCTGGTCGCCCGGCCCGCGGGCCCGGATGAGCATGCGGTCGTCGCCCACGCGAACGCTGACGTGGCCGAGGATGTCGGAGACCAGGCCTTCCATGGCCAGGACCCGGCACGCCCGCGCCACGCCGGTGCGCTCAGCGCGGAGGGTGTCGACGTCGTCGACCGGGGGGATCACGGCGCCGCGCCCGCGACGACCATGGGGACCGGCGGTCGCAGCTCGAGGGTGTTGGCGACCACGGCGTGGGCGACGTAGCGCCCGATGGTGAGGAGCACCCCGACCGCCCCGTCCTCGCCGAGGACGTCCACGGCGTCCGCCAGGTCGGCGGCGGCGCCGCGCCCGTAGCCGGAGACGACGCGGAGGGCGAGGTCGCGCGCCACCCGGGCGTGCTCGCCCAGCGCGGCGGGGTCGCCCCGGCCGACCGCCGCGGCGATCCAGGCGTCGGAGAACCCGAGCTTCGAGGAGAGCTGCTCGTGCTGGGACTGCTCGTAGGCGTTGCCCAGAGTCGAGGCCACCCCGAGGGCGACCGCCTCGGTGAGCTCTGCGGGAAGCGCCGACTTGAGGGACTCGGTGAACTCCTGGAACGCCCGGGTGGCCGCCGGCTGGTGCCCGGCGACGGCGAAGAACTCGCCGAGATATCCCAGCCTTTCGACCTTGGCGCGCAGCGTCTCGCGCAGGGCCGGGTCGAGCTCGTCGTAGCCGAGCCTCCTGATTTCGCCCACGGTGCCTCCTCGGTGTCGGTGCCGGTGTCGGTGTCGGTTTCGGGTGCCGGTGTCGGGTGTCGGTGTCGGGTGGAGGTGCCGGCCGGGCCGGTCAGTCGAGCAGGTAGGACCAGCGCTCGAGGGCCTGGCGGCGCTCGGCGAGGGGCAGCACGTTGACCGGGGGGAACTGGTCGCGCCACTCCCAGGGGCGCGTCGCGTCGATCAAC
>JAJYLA010000129.1 GCA_021788115.1 Actinomycetes bacterium
TCCGCGCGCTCCGGCGCAGGATCAGCGACGAGGTATTCCGCCGTCTCTCGGCAGACGAGAATGCTCGCATCCAAGCCGTGATCGCCTTCACCGCGGCTGCGGCTTGACATAGGAGCAACCCATGATCGACCTCGTGCTCACGCTCATCGGCCCGGACCATCCAGGCATCGTCGACTCCGTGTCGGAGGTCGTCGCCGCCAACGGCGGCAACTGGCTCGAGAGCCGCATGGCGCACCTCGCCGGCAAGTTCGCCGGGGTGCTCCTGGTGGAGGTCCCCGACGAGCGGGCGGCGGCGCTCGAGGCGGCGTTCGACCGGCTCGAGGTCAGCGGCCTCAAGGTCGTGGTCGAGCGCAGCGTGCCGGTCGAGGCGGCCCGGCAGCACGCGATGGAGATCGACCTGCTGGGGCTGGACCGGCCCGGGCTGGTCCACGAGATCTCGACCCTGCTCGCGGCGTACCGGATCAACGTCGAGGAGCTGTCCACCGACCGGCCGGCCGCGGCGCACTCCGGGGACCGCATGTTCCACGCCCAGGTCCGCGTGATCATCCCCGAGACGGTGGACGTGAGCGCGGTCCGCGCGGGCCTGGAGCGGCTGGCGGGCGACCTGATGGTGGAGGTCCGGCTGGTCGAGGCCCTCGGCGCCGGGCGCTGAACCGCGGGCGGCGGGCCCCCGCGGGCGGCGCTGGGCCCCGGACGCCGAGCTCGGGCCGGTCAGCCGGGCCCGGCGGAGGTCACCGGGTCTGTGCGCCCTCCGGTCGACCCGCAGGAGCGGGCCCAGTCGATCGCCGGACGACGAGCGTGCACGCCGTCATCAGGCGCTCCCCCCCGGCGGCCCCGTGCAGCATGGCCAGCAGCTGCTCCGTGGCCATCCGGCCCATCTCCAGCCGGGGCTGGGACATCGTGGTCAGGGGCGGCGTGACCAGCGCGGCGACCTCGATGTCGTCGAAGCCGGCCACGCTGACCTCCTCGGGCACGCGGACGCCCCGGTCGGCGAGCGCCCGCAGGCCGCCCAGGGCGGCCATGTCGTTGTAGAAGAAGAGCGCCGTGGGACGGGCGGGGAGCAGCAGCTCCACCCCCTCCGCCCCGCCCTCCGCCGAATCGCGCCGCCCGCTGGTCGCGCTCAGGCGGCGGTCGGGCTCGATCCCGGCGGACCGCAGGGCGGCCTCGTAGCCGGCCTGCCGGTTGCGGTTCGACTGGCGGGCGCGCCCGATCCCGACGTACCCGATCCGCCGGTGCCCCAGGCCGATCAGGTGCCCGGTGATCGTGCTCGCGGCCGCGACCTCGTCGAAGGTGACGAGGCCGACGTCGGGCCGGTCGGGGAGGAGCTCCTCGTGATCGGCGATGAACACCACCGGGACGCCGGGGTCCAGGTTCGCCTGGTGCTCGTCCGCGTGCGACGCGACGATGATCATCCCGTCGACGCGCCGCTGCCGGAACGAGCGGGCGATGTCGATCTCGTGGAGCTCGGCCTCGTGGGTGCTGGTGACGAGCAGCTGGTAGCCCTCGCGGAGCGCCGCCGACTCGATGCCCCGCATGAGCAGCCCGTTGTACGGGTCGGCGTAGTCCCGGACGACCAGCCCGAGGGTCATCGTGCGTCGGGTCGTCAGGCTCTGGGCCGCCGAGTTGGGCGTGAAGCCGACCTCCGCGGCCAGGGCCTTGATGCGAGCCCGCGTGGCCTTGCTGATCCGGGGGTCGTCCCGAAGCGCCTTGGACACCGTGGACGGCGCCACCCCTGCCCGTTGCGCGAGGTCGTAAATTGAGTGCACGCGCCGGAGCGTATCCCATCGAGCCGGGATCGTGGCAACGAGGGTTGTGCTGCGAAACCGGTTTCTGACTGGCCGGTGGCGGCGGGACCGGGCCATGTGGCACTCCCGACGTCACGCCGGGGTCGGTACCGTGCCGGTTCGTTGCTGCAAACGATTGCGTGGAGTGGGATGATGCCGCAACCATGATCGTCGTCCCGTCCGACAACAGGCTCGCCGACCCGGCAGGCGGTCAATCGCCTGGCCGGGACAGCCGCAGGGCGGGGCGTCGATCTGGGGCTCATGCACGGAAACCGGTTGCGAGAGCACTTCGGACCGCCGGTCCGTCCGGAGCGTAGAGCACAATTCCAGCCGGGCGGCACCAGCCGCGCCGCAGGCCCTGGAGGCCTCCTGGAGGGGGAGCTCAGGGCAGACCAAGGAGGTGAGAGCGGTCTCGTTAGGCGCGACAGACCGTCCGGGGTCGTGATCGGCCGGCGCGTGCCGCCGAGGAGCTGACCGACGCTGGAGGTGGTGGTGGTGACCGCTGGTGGTCATCGAGGAACCCATAAGGAGGAGCATCTGCGATGAGACGAGCCTTGACGGCTCTGGTCATGGTGTCGGCGCTCGCCGTCGGCGCCTGCAGCAGCAGCACGGCGACCGCTTCGCCCGCGGCGAGCGCAGGGTCCGGGTCCGGCTCGGGCACCGCGGCCAGCTGCCCGTACAAGTTCGCGGTGATCACCCACGGCGACAACGGCAGCTTCTGGAGCGTCGTGTACAAGGGGGCCAAGGACGCCTCCGCTGCGACGGGCTGCGCCCTCTCCGAGGTCTACGGCTCGCAGCAGCAGGGCCAGGCCCAGCCTGACGACAACGCCGAGAACCAGGCGATCCAGGACGCGATCAACCAGAAGGTTGACGGCCTGGCGGTGTCCGACCACAACCCGAGCCTGATGAACCCGACGCTCGCGGCCGCCGCCAAGGCCGGCATCCCGGTCGTCCTCATCAACGCGGGCTGCGACGACGCCGACATCGCGGCCTCCGGCGCCATGACCTGCGTCGGCCAGCCCGAATCGCTCGCCGGCAAGCAGGCCGGCGCCCGGTTCATGGCGGAGAAGGCCGACAACGTCCTGTGCGTCATCCACCAGAGCGGCCAGAACCTGCTCGACCGCTGCAACGGCATCGCGCAGGCCCTGGGCACCGGCGCCACCTGCTCGACGGGCGACGCGCCGGCCTCCGGCCCGGCCTGCACCGAGCTGACCCTGAGCGTCGCGAACGCGGCCCAGAACCCCCAGGCCTCGGCGCAGCAGGTCACCGCGTACCTCCAGGCGCACCCCGGCATCACCGCTGTCATGACCCTCAACAACGCCATCGCGCAGGGTGTCCAGGCGGCCTTGCCAAGCGGCAGCACGATCAAGCTGGCGACCTTCGACCTCAACAGCTGGGCGATCTCGGCCGTCAAGGCCGGCACGCTCGACTTCATCGTGGACCAGCAGCAGTACCTGCAGGGCTACCTGCCGATCGTGTTCCTCCAGCTCTACAAGGCCCACTACGGCGCCAGCGTCGGCGGCGGCACCACCGTCGCGACGGGCCCGCTCCTCGTGGACAAGACCAACGTCTCCAACGTGGAGGCCGGGGCCGCCGCCGGCGAGTCCTGACCCTCGGCGCTCCCCACAGACGCACTAGGTGCAACTGCCCGGGCCGGGGATCCCCGGCCCGGGCAGTGCGAGCAGCGAGGAGGCGGGCGACTGCGCCATGGACGTGCCCAACACGACGAAGCAGGCCGGGCCTACGAGCGGCCGTGGTGACCGCGTTGTCGCGGCGAGGACCGTGACCCGCATCTTCCGCAGACCGGAGGTCGGGGCCGCGCTCGCCGCGCTGGCCATCTTCCTGATCTTCGCGGTCAACCCCGTGTCCAGCCCGCTGTGGCTGTCGCAGGCCGGCTTCGTCGGCTGGCTGACCCAGGCCTGGCAGTTCGGGATCATGGCGGTCCCGGTTGGCCTGCTGATGATCGGCGGCGAATTCGACCTGTCGGCCGGCGTCCTCACCGGCGCCACCGCGATCATGATCGGCCTCCTCGCCAACGAGTTCGGCTGGAACATCTGGCTGTGCATCGCGCTCTCCGGCGTGTTCGCCGTGCTGGTCGGGCTGTTCAACGGCTTCCTGGTGGTCAAGACCAAGCTGCCCAGCTTCATCGTCACGCTGGCGACGTTCTTCGTCCTGCGCGGCACCTCGGTCGGCCTCGTTGAGGCGATCAACGCCAACAGCACGGTCGTCACCGTGCTCAACCCGCCCGCCGGCACCGACCTCGCCAAGGCCATCTTCGGCGGCAGCGTCGGGTCGCAGCCGGCCTTCCCCGTCGCCCTCTTCTGGTGGCTCGGGGTGACGATCCTCGGGATGGTCATCCTGTCCCGGACCACCGTCGGCAACTGGATCTTCGCGGCGGGCGGCGAGCCGAACGCGGCGCGCAACGTCGGGGTGCCGGTCGGCGCCACCAAGATCCTGCTGTTCGTGGGCACGGCGCTCGGCGCCTGGCTGGTGGGCACGATCCAGTTCACCGCCGGCCTGTCCGCCGTCTCCGAGCAGGGCGTCGGCTACGAGCTGTACTACATCGTCGCGGCCGTCGTCGGCGGCTGCCTGCTGACGGGCGGCTACGGATCCGTCCTCGGCGCGTCGATCGGCGCCGCGATCATCGGCATGGCGCTCCAGGGGGTGATCTACGCGCGCTGGCCGAGCCAGTGGGGCTTCGCCTTCCTCGGGATCCTGCTGCTGTTCGGCGTGATCGTGAACGCGGTGACGTTCCGCCAGGCACAGAGGGCACGTCGATGACCGGCAACCCCGCTCCCAACGCCAGCGTCCAGGAAGCGCCGGGCGGCTCCCCGCGGGCCGTCCCGCTCCTCGAGGCGCGCCACGTCAGCAAGTACTTCGGCAGCGTCATCGCCCTGCGCGACGTGTCGCTCGAGGTCCGGGCCGGCGAGGTCACCTGCGTCCTCGGCGACAACGGCGCCGGCAAGTCGTCGCTGATCAAGACCCTGTCCGGCGTGTTCCCCCCGGACGAGGGCGAGATCCTGGTGGACGGCAACCCGATCCACTTCTCCGGACCACGAGAGGCGAGGGCGCACGGCATCGCGACCGTGTTCCAGGACCTCGCGACCGTGCCGATGATGTCGGTCTGGCGCAACTTCTTCCTCGGCCAGGAGCCCACCCGCTCGTTCGGCCCGATCCGGTTCCTCGACCAGGGGCGCGCGAAGGACGTCATGAAGGTCGAGATGGCCAAGATGGGCATCAACGTCTCCGACCCGAACCAGTACGTCGGCACGCTGTCCGGCGGCGAGCGGCAGGCCGTGGCCATCTCGCGCGCCGTGTACTTCGGGGCGCGGGTGCTGATCCTCGACGAGCCGACGTCCGCGCTGGGGGTCCGCCAGTCGGGCATCGTGCTCAAGTACGTCCTGCAGGCGCGCGACATGGGCCGGGGCGTGATCCTCATCACCCACAACCCGCACCACGCGTATCCCGTCGGCGACCGCTTCGTGCTGCTCAAGCTGGGGCGGGTGATGGGCAGCTACACCAAGGACCAGATCAACGTCGCGGAGCTGACCCAGATGATGGCCGGCGGCGAGGAGCTCGCCCAGCTCAGCCACGAGCTGCAGCGGCTCGGACCGGACCAGCCGGCGATCCGGGAGGCGGCGCAGGAGCTGGCCCAGGACGCCGCTGGCGAGATCTGACCGCGGGCCGTCGGCGGCGGCCGGACGAGCGCCCGGCGACCGCCGCGCCGTCGTGCCCACCGGCCCCGCCGCCGGGGGGCCGAGGGCGGCCGGCACTCCAGTGGAGGATGGGCGGATGTCTGCAAGGGCCGTGATGCTGGTCGCGCCCCGCCGGTACGAGCTGGCGGAGTTCCCGGTGCCGGAGCCGGCGCCCGGCGCCGTGCTGGTCCGGAACGAGCTGTCGGGGATCTGCGGCACCGACAAGCACACCTACGAGGGCTACACCGGGCAGTACACGGGGGCGGCCAAGCCCTCGTCCACGCCGTTCCCGATCATCCAGGGGCACGAGAACGTCGGCACCGTGGCCGCCCTCGGCGGCCGGGTGCTGGACTTCGACGGCGAGGAGCTCGCCGTCGGCGACCGGGTGGTCGTCAGCCCCAACCTCGTGTGCGGCACCTGCTTCTCGTGCACCCACGACCTGCCGTACACGCTGTGCGAGAACATCCGCGACTACGGCAACACGATCTCCGCGGCCGAGCCGCCCCACCTGTTCGGCGGCTGGGCCCAGTACCTGTACGCGCTGCCGGGCAGCAAGATCTTCCGGGTGCCGGACGCCCTGCCGTCCGAGGTGGCGGTGCTGGCCGAGGTGTTCGCGGTCACCATCGGCCTCGACCGGGCCAAGCAGTTCGGCGCCTACCCGGCCGAGGGCTTCCAGATGGACGACACAGTCGTGGTGTTCGGCACCGGGCCGCTCGGGCTGTGCCACGTCGCCAAGGCCCGGATGCTCAGCGCGGGGACGATCATCGCGGTGGACCTCTCAGCGCACCGCCTAGAGTTCGCGCGCCGGCTGGGCGCCGACGTTGCCGTCAACCGTGCCGAGGCGACCGCGGCCGACCTGCTCGCGCTGGTCCGCGACCTGACCCGCGGCCGGGGCGCCGACGTCGTGGTCGAGTGCGCCGGGGTGCCGGCCGCCGTGCCGGAGTCGCTGGACCTGCTGCGGCCGGGCGGCACGTACCTCGAGGTGGGCAACTTCAGCGACCTGGGCACGGTCGAGATCTCGCCCAACCGCCACCTGTGCAGCAAGGGCATCCGGATGATCGGGATCCCCGGCCAGGAGGCGGGCGCCTACGGGCCGTCGATGCGCCAGATGGCGCGCACGCTGCACGAGTACCCGTGGCGGGAGTTCGTGTCCCACCGCTTCCCGCTCGAGCGCGCCGAGGAGGCCGTGCTCACCGCGATCGACCCCTCGTCCCGCAAGGTGGTGATCGACCCGTGGCTGGGGTCGACGCCCGCGTGACCGCCCGCATTGTGCGATGCGAAACCGGTTGATATCCTGACCGGCGCAGTCAGGCGATTCGGCACTCCGGCGCGTCGGCCCGGAGGCGATCGCCCGGGCCTCGGCTTCAGGGATCACCGCGAGGTTGGGTTGACATGACCAAGCGTGCAATCAGGGTCGCGGTCATCGGGGCGGGGATGGCCGGTCGGGCCCACGCGGCCGGCTACCGCAGTCTCAAGTCGCTCTACGGCGATGCCGTGCCGGATGTGAAAGCGGTTGCTGTCGCCGATGCCAACCGGCCGCTCGCCGAAGACCTGGCGGGCAAGTTCGGCTTCGAGCGCGTGGAGACCAGCTGGGAGGCCGTCGCCGAGGCGGACGACATCGACGCGGTCAGCGTGGTGCTGCCCAACGGCGAGCACCGGGCCGTCGTGGAGGCCCTGGCCTCCCGCGGCAAGGCGATCCTGTGCGAGAAGCCCACCGCCCGGACCGCCGCCGAGGCCATGGCGATGGAGGCCGCGGTGGACCGGGCGGGCGTGATCGCGAACGTCGCGTTCACCCACCGCTTCGCGCCGCCCGTGGCCGCCGTGAAGCACCTCGTCGACCAGGGCCGGCTGGGCGCCCCGCGCCAGCTGATGAGCCGCTACCTCTCCGACGGCGGCCGGGACGCGGACGTCCCCTTCTCCTGGCGCCACGACCTCGCCCAGGCCGGCGGCGGGTCCCTGGTCGACCTCGGCGCCCACAACGTCGAGGCGGCGCGCTTCATGCTCGGCGAGGTGCGGGCGATCCGCGGCGCCGTGCTCTCGATCCGCGTCCCCGAGCGGCACCCCGCCCTGGGCGCGACGCGGGGCCACGAGAAGGCCGCCCTGTCCGACGAGACCCGCCCGGTCACGACCGACGACGAGGCGATGTTCCTGGCCGAGTTCGAGAACGGCTGCATCGGGTCGTTCGCCACCTCCCGGGTCGCGACCGGCTTCAAGAACGCCAGCGGGTTCGTGCTGGTGGGCTCCGAGGCGTCCGCGTCGTTCGACTGGGAGCGGCTGCTCGAGTTTGGCTGGGCCGACGGCTCGGCGGACCACTACACGGAGGGCTGGACGCGGGTGCTGCTCGGCGCCCAGCATCCGTACCTCGCCGAGGGCCTCGTGATGCCGGTCGCCGGCGTCGGCTTCGGCCTGGGCGACGCGTTCATCTTCCAGGCGGCCGACTTCGTGACCGCGGTCGCCAGCGACACGCCCAGCCGGATCGCGTCGAGCTTCGCCGACGGCACCGCGAACACCCTGGTGCTCGACGCGGTGAAGCGCTCCGCCGCCGCGGGCGGGGCGGCCGTCCTGATCGCCGACGAGCGGTCCCGGGCCGCGGCCGAGCTCGCGGCGGAAGGGGGCGCCTGATGCCCGCCGACCTCGCCGACCTCACCGCCGCCGTGGAGGCGGGCGACCGGGCCGCCGCGGCCGACCTCACGCAGGCCGCGCTCGACGGGGGGCTCCCGCCCAAGCAGGTGCTCGGCGCCATGACCGCCGCCATGGACGCGGTGGGCCGGCGCTTCCAGGAGGGCGAGGTCTTCGTGCCCGAGATGCTCATCAGCGCGCGCGCCATGAAGGCCGGCATGGCGGTCCTCGAGCCCGCCCTCGTCGCGGCCGGGGTGGTGCCCGAGTTCACCGCCGTGGTGGGCACCGTCGAGGGCGACCTCCACGACATCGGCAAGAACCTGGTGGGGATGATGTGGCGCGGGGCCGGGTTCGAGGTCGTGGACCTGGGCGTCAACGTGCCGGCCG
>JAJYLA010000130.1 GCA_021788115.1 Actinomycetes bacterium
GCCGGCGCGTGCCGCCCGGCCCGTCGGCCTCAGGCCGGGGGGCGACTGGCGAGGGAGCCTCGCCGCTGTCGCCGGCGCTTCCCCCGGCGACCGTGGACGCCCGGTACATCTCCCGGAAGCGCACGACGGCCCAGCCCCGCTCTGCAGCGAGCTTGCGCAGCGCCCGGTCCGGGTTGACCGCCACGGCGTGCCCGACGGCCTCGAGCATGGGCACGTCGGTGGCGGAGTCGCTGTAGGCGTAGGACGCCGACAGGTCGATGCCGTCCCGGGCGGCAAGCCGCCGCAGCATCTCCGCCTTGGCGACGCCGAAGGCATAGCTCTCCAGGACGCCGGTGTAGCGCCCGTCGGTGTCCACCCGGGCGACGCTGGCCACCGCTTCGTGGGCGCCCAGGTGCCGGGCGAGCGGCTCGACGATCTCGGACGGAGCCGCCGACACCACGTACACCCGCCGTCCGGCGCGGAGATGGTCCTCGATCAGGGCCCGAGCCTCGGCGTAGGTGATCGGGTCGACGACAGAGACCAGCCGCGACGCCACGACTTCCCGGACGTGGTCCCGGTCCCAGCCGCGGGTGACCGACAGCACCGAGTTGCGGATCCGGTCGACCTGCTGGCCGGTGGCCCCGAAGCGGAGATACACCAGCTGCGTCCACAGGCCCTTCGCCATCGACCGGCGGGTCAACAGGCCCTCCTGGCGGAAATGCGGCGCGAACGCCATGATCGACGCCTTGGCGATCACCGTCTTGTCCAGGTCGAAGAAGGCGGCCTCCATGCAGCGAACTCTACGGTGGGCGGCGGCCCGAGCGGCGTCGGTGATCCCGATATTCCCCCCACGGTGCCCGATCCCGTTGCGCGCGGAACATCCGGAGCGCCTCCCTCCCCCTCGGACCAGCGCGAGCCGTCCGCCCTTGCGGGCGGTGACGCCCACCGCCCATTAAGGTCCGGGAGAGGCGATACTGAAGGGACTTCTATGGAGCTTGGCTTGGAGGTAGACGACAGTCGGCCGCCCTACACCGTCCTGGTGGTGAAGGGGGAGATCGACGTGTACAGCGCCCCGCGCCTGCGCGAGAAGCTCGTGGAGCTGGTCACCCAGGGCCAGCGCCAGATCGTCGCCGACCTCGAAGGCGTCGACTTCCTGGACTCGACGGGCCTGGGCGTTCTCGTCGGGGGCCTCAAACGCCTCCGCAGCCACAACGGGGACCTGTCCCTCGTCTGCACCCAAGCACGGATCCTCAAGGTGTTCGAGATCACGGGGCTCACGTCGGTCTTCCGTATAGCGGCGACGGTCGACGAGGCCACCACCAGCTCTACGAGCTAGACGTACGTGTCGGACGCTCGCATGGAGCTGTCGCTGCGGATGACCCTGCCGTCCAGCGAGGGGTACATCGCGATCGTCCGGCTGGTTGTGGCCTCCCTGGCGGCGTCCCGGCGGAACCTGGCCGCGGAGCGCATCGACGACCTGAAGCTCGCGGTGTCGGAGGCGTGCACGAACGCGATCGAGGCCAACCGCGCCGCCGGCGGCAGCCGGGTCGTGGAGATCACGCTGTGGGAGGGGGCCGAGCGGATGGAGGTGTGCATCACCGACAGCGGCAGCGGCTTCGACCCTGCCGACCTGCCCGAGCACCCTCCCGTCACCGACCCCGAACGCCTCAACTTCGAGCGGGGACTCGGCATCCCCCTCATGCGCAGCCTCGTCGACGAGCTGCGCTTCGACCCCACCCCGGAGGGCACCTCGGTGTGGATGACTCTCTTCGGCGGCCCGGCGGGCGACGCCGGCGACGAGACGGGGGAGATCATCCGGGTCGTCACTTCCGAGGACACCTGAGCGCTCCGCCTCTTTGCCGGCCGGGCTTGCGAAAATATAACCTGTCAGGTAAGGTTTCGGCGGAACGATGTCCAGGCTCTTCTCTTTCCCCCATCCCGTCAACGAGACGTCGGCGCGGGTCGTGGCGACCGGGGTGGTCGGCATGGCTACCGCGGCCGTCGCCCTCGACCAGCCCTGGATCATGCTGCCTCTTGCCTACGGCTTCGCCGCGCGGGTGGCGACCGGCCCCACCCTGAGCCCCCTCGGGCAGATCGCCACCAAGGTCGTCACACCGAGGCTGCCCGGACGGCACCGCTACGCACCGGGGCCGCCCAAGCGGCTGGCCCAGGGGATGGGCCTCGCTCTCTCCGGCGCGGCCCTGCTGCTGCACTACCGCTACGGAAGGCCCCGCGCCGCCAAGGCGGTCCTCGGCGCCCTGATCGGCGCCGCGGGACTCGAAGCCGGCTTCGGCGTCTGCCTGGCCTGCAAGCTCTTCGGCGTGGGCATGCGGGCCGGCCTGGTGCCCGAGTCGGTCTGCGAGGAGTGTAACAACATCTGGAACAGGCACCGCTCTTCCTGATCCGGGCTCCTGCGAGCCTGCCGGCGCCCCGCCTGCAACCTTGACTTTCGTCATACCAAAAAACTAGGGTCTCCCTGACAAAATCATGGACGCGGCCCTTACGAAATCCGAGCGCGAGACCCTGAAGTCGATCTGGCGTCTCACCTCCATCACCGGCCTCGACGGCGGGGCCCGCACCGGAGATCTCGCCGCGTCCTTGAACGTGTCGCCCGGGACGATGACGGCGACGATCAAGAAGCTCGCGGACCGCGGTCTCGCCTCCCACACCCCCTACCACGGGGTGGAGCTCACCGAGGCGGGGCGCCGGCGCGCCATGAGCATCGTCCGCCGGCACCGCGTCGTGGAACGATTCCTCGCGGACATGCTCGGCTACAGCTGGTCGGAGGCCGACCGCCTCGCGCCCACCTTCGAGCACCAGTTGCCCCAGGAGATCGAGGACCGGCTGTACGCGGCCCTCGACCGCCCGGCGACGTGCCCGCACGGGTTCCCGATCCCCGGCGCCGGCACGTCGGAGCTCCCCCCGATGCCGTCGCTCTACGACCTGTCGCCCGGCGACCGGGCCATGGTCGCTCTGCCGGGGTCGACCGATCCGGATGTGGCGATGTTCCTGGAGGGACTCGGGGTGCGGCCCGGAGTGGAAGTGGAGATCCGCGAGAAGCACCCCTTCGACGGCCCGCTCGTCGTCTCGGTGGACGGGCTCGACCGCACGATCGGCGAGAAGGTCGCGCGCCAGATCCTCGTCCGCCTCCCCCGATCCGGGGACCTGACCGAAGACCCAACCAACAACACGAGGAAGAGAAAGGAACCCGTCTGATCATGCGATTCGTCGAGGGCGGCTACCAGCCGTTCCACCTGCACAGTGCCGAGTGGGCCTGGCTGATCTTCGCCGCCGCGTGCGCGTTGATCTCCATCGCCACCGGGTTCATCCTCATGCGGAGCGTCCTGGCCTCCGACCAGGGGACGCCGTCGATGATCGAGATCGCCAAGGCGATCCAGGAGGGCGCCCAGGCCTACCTGGTCCGCCAGTTCAAGGCCATCGGCATGATCGTCGGCCCGCTGGCGGTCCTGGTGTTCCTGACCGCGAGCCGGGTGACCGAGACGGTGAACGGCCACAAGCACGTTCTCCTGTCTTACGGGCTCGCCGGCCTCTACCGGGCCCTCGCCTTCCTCGTGGGTGCCTCCCTGTCGGGGCTCGCCGGGTTCATCGGCATGAGCACGGCTGTGCGCGGCAACGTGCGCACCGCGGCGGCGGCCCGCCACGGATCGCTCCCCGCGGGCCTGCGCGTCGCCTTCCGCACCGGCGCGGTGACGGGCCTGTTCGTCGTGGGTCTCGGCCTCCTCGGGGCCACGATCATCGTGATGCTGGCGCAGAACACCGCCACCGCCATCCTCGTCGGCTTCGGCTTCGGGGCGTCGCTGCTCGCGCTGTTCATGCGCGTCGGCGGCGGGATCTTCACCAAGGCCGCCGACGTCGGCGCCGACCTGGTCGGCAAGGTCGAGGCCGGCATCCCCGAAGACGACCCCCGCAACGCCGCCACCATCGCGGACAACGTGGGTGACAACGTCGGGGACTGCGCCGGCATGGGTGCCGACCTCTTCGAGTCCTACCTGGTGATCCTCGTCGCCACCCTGATCCTCGCGAACACGGCGTTCGGCGCCGGCAAGGGCCAGGTGGGCCTCGTCTTCTCGCTGATCGTGCCGGCCATCGGCATCCTCGCCTCGATCATCGGCATCTACGTCGTCCGCGCGTCGTCCAAGGACCGCACGGCCATGGCCCCCATCAACCGGGGGCTGCTCACCTCCGCCGTGCTCACGATCGTCGGCACGTTCCTCGTCGCCCAGTTCTACGTCCACAACCTCAAGGTCTTCTGGGCCGTCTTCGCCGGCGTGGTCCTCGGCCAGGTCGCCAGCCGCATCACCGAGTACTACACCTCGACCGAGACCTCGCCGGTGCGCGACATCGCCGAGTCGGCCCGCACCGGCCCCGCGACCACGGTCCTCTCCGGTATGAGCACCGGGCTGGAGTCCTCGGCCCCCGCTATCATCGCCATCGTCCTCGCCATCGTCGTGGCGATCGGCCTCGGCAACGGCAACATCCAGCTCGAGCTCTACCTCGTCTCGCTCACCGGCCTCGGCCTGCTGTCCAACGCGGGGATCGTCGTGTCCGAGGACACCTTCGGGCCCGTCTCGGACAACGCCGCGGGTATCGCCGAGATGAGCGGTGAGTTCCACGGGGAGCCCGAGCGGATCATGGTCAGCCTCGACGCCGTCGGCAACACCACCAAGGCCGTCACCAAGGGGTTCGCCATCGGCTCCGCGGTCCTCGCGGCCGTCTCGCTGTTCGCCAGCTACGTCCAGACGATCGCCGAGAACGCCAAGGGCCTGCCCGTGACCTCCGGGAACCGCCTGTTCACCGACGTGGCGCAGACGATCATCAACGTCGCCAACCCCGAGACCTTCATCGGCCTCCTGATCGGCGGGTCCATCGCGTTCCTCTTCTCCTCCCTGGCCATCCGGGCAGTCGGGCGCTCCGCGGGCACGGTCGTCCAGGAGGTGCGCCGCCAGTTCCGCGAGCATCCGGGGATCATGGACCGAACCGAGCGGCCCCAGTACGGCCGCGTCATCGACATCTGCACCGCCGCCGCCCAGCGCGAGCTCGCCACCCCGGCGCTCCTCGCGGTGCTCTCGCCGGTCGTGGTCGGCTTCGCAATCGGGGACCTCGCCCTCGGGGCGTTCCTCGCGGGGACGATCCTCACGGGCCAGCTGATGGCCAACTTCTTGAACAACGCAGGCGGTGCGTGGGACAACGCCAAGAAGTACATCGAGGACGGTCACGAGGGCGGCAAGGGCTCCGAAGCCCACAAGGCGGCCGTCATCGGCGACACCGTGGGCGACCCGTTCAAGGACACCGCCGGCCCGGCGCTCAACCCCCTCATCAAGGTGATGAACCTGGTCAGCCTGCTGATCCTGCCGGCCGTGATCAGCCTGCACCACGACACCGCCGTCCGCTACATCATCGCCGTGGTCGCGCTTGCCGTCATCCTCGGGGGCGTGCTGTTCTCCAAGCGGAGGATGACGGCGCTCGACACCCCGGTGGGGGAGTCGCATATTCCCATCGGCGCCGACTGACCGCGGACTGACCGCGGACCACCGCGAACCGGCCGACCGCCGGCCGACCGCGCTCGCACGGGGCGGCCCCGTCCCCCAGGGGGCGGGGCCGCCGGCCGCGGCGGCCGGTTGGGTGTCCGGAGCCGCCGCTGTAGCTTGTGCGCCATCCGGGCTCGAGCCGGCGACGGTGAGTCCCTTTTCTCGCTAAGAATGAGACCGCCATGCCCAAGCCGCTAGTCATCGTCGAGTCGCCCGCCAAGGCGAGGACCATCGCCGGTTTTCTCGGGGCGGACTACCACGTGGAGTCGTCGATCGGGCACATCCGTGACCTGCCCCGCAACGCCGCCGACGTGCCCGCCGCCTACAAGGGCGCGCCGTGGGCCCGCCTCGGCGTCGACGTCGACAACGGCTTCAAGCCCCTCTACGTCATCTCCCGCGACAAGCGGGAGCAGGTCCGCAAGCTCAGGGCGGCGCTCGAGGACGCCAGCGAGCTGTACCTCGCCACCGACGAGGACCGCGAGGGCGAGTCGATCGCCTGGCACCTCCTCGAGGTCCTGGCGCCAAGGATCCCGGTCAAGCGGATGGTCTTCCACGAGATCACCCGGGCCGCCATCGAACGGGCGGTGCGGGAGTACCGTGACCTCGACCGCCGCCTCGTCGACGCCCAGGAGACCCGCCGCATCCTCGACCGTCTCTACGGCTACGAGGTGAGCCCGGTCCTGTGGAAGAAGGTGGGGCCGGCGCTGTCGGCCGGGCGGGTGCAGTCGGTCGCCACCCGCCTGCTGGTCGAGCGGGAGCGGGCACGGATGCGCTTCACGGCCGCCTCCTTCTGGGACCTCGCCGGCCGTTTCGCCACGATCGAATCGGGGCGAAGACCGGGCGGCGCGTTCGGAGCGTCCCTCGTGGCGCTCGACGGGCGCCGGCTGGCGACCGGGCGAGACTTCGACGAGGACGGCCGCCTCAATCGCGACGACGTCGTGCTCCTGGACGAGGACACGGCCCGGTCCCTGGTGGCCCGGCTCGGCGGCTCCCGCTTCAGCGTGCGCTCGGTGGAGGAGAAGCCCTGGCGGCGCAGCCCGCACCCGCCGTTCATGACCTCGACCCTCCAGCAGGAGGCGGGCCGCAAGCTGCGCTTTTCCGCCGCCCGCACGATGCGCGTCGCCCAAAACCTCTACGAGGCCGGATTCATCACCTACATGCGGACCGACTCGACCACCCTCTCCGAAGAGGCCCTCGACGCCGCCCGCTCCCAGGCGAGGGCCCTGTTCGGGGCGGAGTTCGTGCCCGCCCGGCCGCGCCGCTACGACAAGAAGGTCAAGAACGCCCAGGAGGCCCACGAAGCGATCCGCCCCGCCGGCGAGGCGTTCCGCACGCCGGAGGAAACCCGCCTCCACGGCGACCAGCTCCGTCTGTACGAGCTGGTGTGGATGCGCACCGTCGCCTCGCAGATGGCCGACGCTGTGGGCCAGAGCGTCAACGTCCGCGTCGCCGGCGAGTCGTCGGCCGGCGAGGACGCCGAGTTCGCCACGAGCGGCCGGGTGATCACCTTCCCGGGCTTCCTGCGCGCCTACGTGGAGGGCTCCGACGACCCCGACGCCGAGCTCGAGGACCGGGAGGTGCGCCTGCCGCCCCTGGCGGTCGGCGACCCCCTCGCGGTGCAGTCGCTCGAAGCGGACGGCCACTCGACGCAGCCACCGTCGCGCTACACCGAGGCGTCGCTGGTGCGGGCCCTCGAGGAGATGGGTGTCGGGCGGCCCTCCACCTACGCCAGCATCCTCGACACCATCCAGGCGCGCGGCTACGTGTTGAAGAAGGGCACCGCCCTGGTCCCCTCCTGGACCGCGTTCGCGGTGGTCGGCCTGCTCGAGCGGCACTTCGGCGACCTGGTCGACTACGGCTTCACCGCGGCGATGGAGGAGGACCTCGACGAGATCGCGCGCGGGGGGCAGGAGTCGATCCCGTGGCTGGAGCGCTTCTACTTCGGCAACGGGCAGCCAGGCCTCAAGACACTGGTGTCGGAGAACCTCGAGGAGATCGACGCGCGCGACGTGAACTCGATCCCGATCGGGAGCCCCGACTCCGGCGTCGTGGTCCGGGTGGGGCGCTACGGCCCCTACGTGCAGCGCGGCGAGGACGAGCGCGCCCCGCTGCCCGACGGCCTGGCGCCCGACGAGCTCACGCCGGCACGCGCGGTCGAGCTGCTCGAGGCGGGATCCTCGGACCGTGAGCTCGGAGCGGACCCCGAGACCGGCCTGGCCGTCGTCGTGCGGGCAGGCCGCTTCGGACCGTATGTGCAGCTGGGCTCGCCCGAGGACGGGGTCGGGGAGAAGCCGAAGACGGCGTCGTTGCTGCGCAGCATGGACCCCGCGTCGGTGAGCCTGGCCGACGCGTTGCGGGTCCTGTCGTTGCCCCGGCTCGTCGGCGCCGACCCCTCCACCGGAGAGGAGATCGTCGCCACGAACGGCCGCTACGGCCCCTACCTGAAGAGAGGCGGCGACTCCCGCTCGCTCGACACCGAGGAGCAGCTCTTCACCGTGTCTCTGGACGAGGCGCTGGCGATGTTCGCCCAGCCCAAGATCCGCCGGCGCCAGGGCGCCGCGGCTGCGTCGCTTCGCGAGCTCGGAGCGGACCCCGAGACCGGGGCGGCGATGCTCCTCAAGGACGGCCGTTTCGGGCCGTACGTGACCGACGGGACCACGAACGCGTCGCTGCGAAAGGGCGACACCGTCGAGGGGATGAGCCCCGAGCGCGCCGCCGAGCTGCTCGCCGAACGGCGCTCCGCTCCCCCCAGGGCGCCCCGAGCCCGCAAGTCGGGCGGCGCCGGCGGCGCCACGGCGAAGCGGTCGGCCGGCGCCACGGCGAAGCGGTCGGGCGGCGCCACGGCGAAGCGGTCGGCCGGCGCCACGGCGAAGCGGTCGGCCGGCGCCACGGCGAAGCGGTCGGCCGGCGCCACGGCGAAGCGGTCGGCCGG
>JAJYLA010000131.1 GCA_021788115.1 Actinomycetes bacterium
CGTGTACCTGCACGCCGACATGAGCCATAAGCAACGGGCGATCGACAAGACCAAGCCGCTCGCCACCAAAGCCGGGCGCTACCTGCCCGGGGATGCCCTGCTCGCCTTCCTCGAAGGCCTGTGATTATGCCGACACCAACAGGCCAAACACCCCGCCCGACCAGCCACGACACGCTCGAGTCGGCATAACGAGGACATCGGCATAATCATGATTATCCCGATGTCGGGATAACCACGATCTTCGGCACTTCTACGCCTCCACGCTCATTCGCTCGGGCGCGTCGATCAAGGTCGTCCAGACCCGCCTCGGTCATGCGTCGGCCAAAGTGACCCTCGACGTGTACGGGCATCTGTTCCGGGATGAGGACGACCGGACTCGACAGGCGATCGAATCCGCCCTGTCCCCCATCAACAGCGAGCCGGCAATTGGCCACGACCTTGGAGAATGAGCACATTATGGTGTTCATTGGAGGTGGACCGATGGTTGCCAGCGTGGAATCGTTTACGACGGATCAGGTGATCCGGATCACGGGCGTGTCGAGGCGACGGCTTGCCTACTGGCTGGACCGCGGGATAGTCAGCGCGGACATCGACGAAGCCCGAGGCCGCGGGCGCATCCGGCTGTGGTCCTTCCGGAACCTGCTCGAGGTCCGGGTGGCTCTGTGGCTTCGCGACCGACTCTCGCTCCAGCTCATCGGCCGGATCGTCAAGGAACTGCGAAAGGCCGGATTGAGTTCGCCGCTCGCGACGGTCCGATTTGCCGTGATCGCTGGCGGAGGTCGACGCGGTGACAACGTGGTCATTCAGACCGGTACCGGCGAGCGGGCCCACCCGATCACGGGTCAGATCATCTTCGAAGGAACCCTCCCCCTGCAGCGCTTCGGCGAGGAGCTGACTGCCGCGGCCGACCGCGACTACAAGAGGCGCCGCCGCGCCGGGGTGATCGAGCGCCGCCGCGGAAAGCTGGGATCGAAGCCGGTCTTCGCGGGGACCCGTATCCCTGTCGAGACGGTTATTCGGCTTCATTCAGCCGGTTGGGATGTCGAGCGGATCCTCGACAACTACCCCGGACTGACGGCAGCTGACGTCAAGGCTGCCCTAGCCGAAGCTGGCTAGGAGACGAGTTTCTGCGCTTCTTCGTCGACCACTGCGTGCCCGTCGAGGTCGCCCGATCACTGCGCGCCGGACGCCACCAATGCTGGACGGCGTTGGAGGCGAGGCTCAGCGATGCCGAGGATTTCGACCTGATTGCCTACGCCCACGCCAAGCAGGCGATCCTCGTCACGACGAACCGCGACTGCGCCCTGGCCGGCCGGCGGCAGCGATCAGCCCGTACGGTCTGGCTCCAGGTCCGAGAACAGGACGCGACCGCCGCTGTGACGCGAGCGCTTGCATGGCTCACCGCCAACCGGCTACCGGAAGGTCGCGTGCCGAGGGTGCCGAAAAGAGCAGATCCGCGGCTGCTTTCGCCGACCGAACTCTGAGTGCCGCGGACATTCCGCGGACCTCTGCGGCAACTTCAGCACAAACGTGCTGGTCAGAGCCTAGATATCGTAGTAGAGCATGAACTCCCAGGGGTGGGGGCGGAGCCGCACCGGGTCGATCTCATACTCGCGCTTGTAGGCGACCCAGGTGTCGATGAGGTCGCCGGTGAAGACGCCGCCGGCGCGGAGGAACTCGTTGTCGGCCTCGAGCGCCCGGAGCGACTCCTCGAGGGAGCCGGGGACCGTGGGCACCTGGGCGAGCTCCTCGGGCGGCAGGTCGTAGAGGTCCTTGTCCACCGGGTCGGGCGGCTCGATCTTGTTCTGCACGCCGTCGAGGCCCGCCATGAGGATCGCCGAGAACGCAAGGTAGGGGTTGCAGGACGGGTCGGGGCAGCGGAACTCGACCCGCTTCGCCTTGGGGCTCTTGGAGTACAGCGGGATGCGGCACGCCGCCGAGCGGTTGCGCTGGCTGTAGACCAGGTTGACCGGGGCTTCGTAACCGGGGACGAGGCGCTTGTAGCTGTTGGTGGTCGGCGCCGCGAAGGCGAGGATCGCCGGCGCGTGGGCGAGGAGTCCGCCGATGTACCAGCGGCCGATGTCGGACAGCCCGGCGTAGCCGAGCTCCGAGTAGAACAGCGGCTCCCCGCCCTTCCACAGCGAGGAGTGCACGTGCATGCCCGAGCCGTTGTCGGCAAAGATCGGCTTCGGCATGAACGTGGCCGACAGGCCGTGGCTGCGGGCGACGCTCTTGACCACGTACTTGTAGAGCATCAGCTTGTCGGCCATGGTCGCCAGTGTGTCGAAGCGCATGTCGATCTCGGCCTGGCCGGCGGTGCCGACCTCGTGGTGCTGGACCTCGACCTCGATGCCGAGGCGTCCCATCGTCAGGATCATCTCCGAACGCAGATCCTGGTAGTGGTCCATGGGCGGGACCGGGAAGTAGCCCTCCTTGTGGCGGGGCTTGAAGCCGAGGTTGGGGCCCTCGTCGCGCCCGGAGTTCCAGATGCCCTCGACCGAGTCGACGTGGTAGTAGCCCTCGTGGGAGTTCTGGTCGAAACGGACGTCGTCGAAGATGAAGAACTCGGCCTCCGGTCCGAAGTACGCCGTGTCGGCGATACCGGTGGAGACCAGGTAGTCCTCGGCCTTCTTGGCGACGTAGCGCGGGTCCCGGGTGTAGGACTCGCCCGTGACGGGATCCTGGACGAAGCAGTTGAGGTTGAGGGTCCTGTGCTCGCGGAAGGGGTCGATCACCGCGGTGTTCGGATCCGGCATGAGAAGCATGTCGGACTCCTGGATCTCCTGGAAGCCCCGGATCGACGACCCGTCGAATCCGGCGCCCTCCTCGAAGGTGTCGAGGCCGAGCTCGTGTGCAGGTATCGAGAAGTGCTGCATCAGGCCCGGCAGGTCCGAGAAGCGGAGGTCGACGATCTCGATCCCCTCGGAGTGAACCAGGCTCAGTACCTCTTCCGGCGTGCGCTTGGCGAAGGCCATCAACTACTCCCGAGCTAGAACCCGCGGCAGCGCTCGCTGCCGCGGCGACGAGTCTTGCAGAACGACGGGGACGGCCGCATCACCGGCTCGCCCGCTCGGTCCCGATGCGGCCGGCCTTGATCGTCACGTGGCTGCTCCTGTTTCGAAGGGGGAAGTCGAAGGGGGAAAGACCGGGTCCTTCGCGCCCGGACCCGGTGGCGAGAGTCTGGCACGGGCGTGTCAAGATCTCTTTTCCGGAGTGTTAACAGCGTGTAACACCAGCTTCCGCCCCCGCCCCGCTGCCCCTAACCTGACGGGCGATGGAACGTCAACAGGACTATGTGCTGCGCACCGTGGAGGAGCGCGGCATCCGCTTCGTGCAAATGTGGTTCACGGACGTTCTCGGAACGCCCAAGTCCTTCCAGATCACCCCCGCGGAGCTCGAGAACGCGCTCGAGGAGGGCATGACCTTCGACGGCTCGACCATCGACGGCTTCAGCCGCGTGCAGGAGAGCGACGTCCTGGCCATGCCCGACGCCAAGACCTTCCAGCTTCTGCCCTACATGGCCGA
Organism: Actinomycetes bacterium; assembly: GCA_021788115.1. Lineage (GTDB taxonomy): Bacteria > Actinomycetota > Acidimicrobiia > Acidimicrobiales > Palsa-688 > JAJYLA01. The sequence goes on from JAJYLA010000131.1 coordinate 3,526, forward strand.
CGGTGCCCCGGTGGCCCGCGTGGTCTGCGACATCGTCAACCTGGACGGCTCCCCCTTCGAGGGCGACCCCCGCCACGTGCTGCGGCGGGCCCTTGAGCGCGCCCGGGCCCTCGGCTTCTCCTTCTACGTCGCTCCCGAGCTCGAGTACTTCTACTTCGCGCCGTGCGACCCGAGCGACCGCGTCCAGAGGCCCGTCCGCCTCGACACCGGGTCCTACTTCGACCTCACGACCAACGACCTCGCCAGCGCGCTGCGGCGCGAGACCGTCCTCACCCTCGAGGACATCGGCATCCCGGTCGAGCACAGCCAGCACGAGGACGCCCCCAGCCAGCACGAGATCGATCTGCGCTACACCGACGCCCTCTCGATGGCCGACACGGTCATGTCCGTGCGGGTGGTGGTCAAGGAGGTCGCGGCGCGCCACGGCGCCATGGCGACCTTCATGCCCAAGCCGCTCGGCGGGGTGCAGGGCTCGGGGATGCACACCCACGTCTCCCTCTTCGACGGCGACAACAACGCCTTCTACGACGACTCCGACGAGTACAACCTCTCGCCCGTCGCCCGGAAGTTCATCGCCGGGCTCCTCGCCCACGCCCGGGAGATCACGGCCGTCACCAACCAGTGGGTCAACTCCTACAAGCGGCTGATCATCGGCTACGAGGCGCCCGTCTACATCTCCTGGGCCCGCAACAACCGCTCCGCCCTCGTCCGGGTCCCCTTCACCAAGAAGGGCAAGCGCGACGCCACGCGCATCGAGTACCGGGCGCCGGACTCGGCCGCGAATCCCTACCTGGCGTTCGCCGCCATCCTCGCCGCCGGCCTGTCGGGTATCGAGGGCGACTACGAGCTGCCCGCCGAGGCGGCGGCGAACCTCTACGAGCTGTCGCCGGCGCAGCGGCTCGCCGAGTCGATCGAGGCGCTGCCGGGGTCGCTGTCGGAGGCGGTCGACGCGATGGAGCGCTCGGAGCTGATGGCGCAGGTGCTCGGCGAGCACGTATTCGAGTGGTTCATCCGCAACAAGCGGGCGGAGTGGAGCGAGTACAAGTCCGAGGTGACCGACTTCGAGCTGCGCCGCTACCTGAGGGCGCTCTAGTCGGCGCCGGCCGGGCGATGGAGCCGCTCCTTCTCTTCCCCGACCCGCCGCCACCGGCGCTCGGCCAGGCGCTCGACCTCGGCGGGTACCCCTGGAAGGCGGCGGCGTCCGCGCAGGCCGCCCAGAGGATCGAGCCCGACGACGGCTGGTCGGGGGCGGTCGTCTCGGCCGAGGTCGACCCCGACGGGGCGTTCGCGCTGTGCCGGGCGCTCCGCAAGCGCGACGCCCCGCTCGAGCCCGTGATGCTGATCGTCGTGGCCGACCAGCTGGCGGAGCTGGAGCTCCGCGAGGACCTCTTCGACGACTTCTGCCTCGTCCCCCTCAGGCCCCGCGAGCTCGAAGCGCGCCTCGCCCATCTCTTCTGGCTCACCGGGCGCGGCACCCGCCCCGAGCTCGTCCAGCACGGCGCGCTGGTCCTCAACCTCGAGACCTACCAGGCGTCGCTCTCGGGCCGGCCCCTCGACCTCACCTACATGGAGTACGAGCTGCTCAAGTTCCTCGCCACGCACCCGGGGAAGGTGTTCACCCGCGAGACCCTGCTGTCGCGGGTGTGGGGCTACGAGTACTACGGCGGCGCCCGCACCGTCGACGTCCACGTGCGGCGCCTGCGCGCCAAGCTGGGCGAGGAGCACGCCGCCCTCATCTCGACGGTGCGCAGCGTCGGCTACCGCTTCGGCCAGGGCCGCTGGGGCGCCTGAGGCCGGCCGGGGCCCCGCGGGCGGGGCGGCGCTCAGCCGCCGGCGAGGGAGCCCCAGGGGATGGTCTCGACCGACGTGGTGACGGAGGCGAGGACCTCGGGGTCGGGGCGGACACCGATGCCCGGCCCGCCCGGCACCCGCAGATACCCGTCCTCGAGCACGAACGGCGGGGTGAGGTCGCGCTCCCAGTAGCGGCTCGACGCGGAGACGTCGCCGACGAGCAGGAAGTCGGGCAGCGCGGCCAGGGCGACGTTCGCGGCGCGGCCGAGTCCGGTCTCGAGCATGCCCCCGCACCACACGGGGACGCCGCGGGCGGCGCACACGTCATGGACCCGCCGGGCTTCGAGGTAGCCGCCCACGCGGCCGGCCTTGATGTTGACGATCGAGCAGGCTCCCCGCGCGATGGCGTCCGCCGCCGCGCGGGCGGAGGTGATCGACTCGTCCAGGCATACGGGGGTCCGGATGCGCCGGGCGAGCTCGGCGTGGCCGGCGATGTCGTCCTCGGGCAGGGGCTGCTCGATGAGGAGGAGCTCGAAGGGGTCGAGCCCGGCCAGGTGGGCGGCGTCGCCGAGCGTGTAGGCAGTGTTGGCGTCGACCTGCAGGGGCACGTCCCCAAAGCGCTCCCGCACGGCCCGCACCGGTTCGATGTCCCAGCCGGGCTCGATCTTGAGCTTGACGCGCCGGTACCCCTGATCGAGGTAGCCGGCGACGATGTCGAGCAGCTCGGGGATCGAGCCGGGGATCCCGACGGACACCCCCGAGGGGACGCGGTCCCTCGTGGCGCCGAGAAACGCCGCGAGGGGGCGGCCGGCGGCGGCCAGCTCCGCGTCGAGGACCGCCATCTCCACCGCCGCCTTCGCCATGGGGTGGCCCTTGACCGGGGCGAGCGCCGGGGCGACGTGGTGCGCCGCGAGATCCCCGGCGGCGGCGAGGCGCGGCAGGAGGTGGTCGCGGATGACGGCGTGCGCGCCGTCCACGTACTCCGGCGAGTACAGCGGCTCGCCCATGGCCACGCACTCCCCCCAGCCGTCGGAGTCCGGTCCTTTGACCCCGACAAGGAGGATGTCGCGGACCGCCTCGGTCCCGAAGGACGTCCGGAACGGCGCGACGAGGGGCATCCGGATGCGGCGCAGCTCGACGGCGTCCGCCTTCATGCGACCGGCCGGGTGAGCACGTAGAAGCCCTCGCGGGTCATGGAGGTGGCCGTGTAGCCGGCGTCGAGGGCGCGGCCCATGGTCTCGCGCACGGCGAGGCGCCACGCCCGGGCCTGGTCGGGGGCGCGCCGGCGCATGGCCACGACGTCGAGGGGCACCTGGCAGAGCCAGACCCCGGTCCGGGCGTCGAAGGGGGCCGCCCGGGGGCGCTGCGCTCCGTCCTCGCCGAGCAGGATGCGGGAGCCGCCGGGGGCGGCGGAAAGCGGCGGGGCTGCGGCCGGGGTGTCGCCGGCGACGCGCCAGCGCACGAGGCAGCGGTCGGTGTCGTCGGCGCCGTTGAGGGCGTCGGGCAGGCGGCCGTAGAAGTTCGGGTAGTAGGTGCCGGCCCGGCCGCCGAGCTTGACCAGGTTGAACCATCCGTTGCGCCGTACGAGCGGGTCGAAGGTCCACGTGATCTCGTCGATGGACTCGGCGGCCGCCCAGGCCCGCTGGTGGAGCTTGAGGGCGTAGCCGACGCCGCGCCCCTGATGGCCCGGCGCGGCCGCGAGGACGTGGGAGTGGAGGCCGCGGCCGCCCGCCGGGCCGCCGCGGAACCCGAAGGCGCCGCCCACGAGCCGGTCGCCCTCCCAGGCGCCGCTCACGAAGTGGCCGCTCCAGGCGAGCGCCTTCAGCAGGTTCGCGGTGGCCTCGCTGGTACCCCAGACCTGCTCGAAGAGGTCGGCCGCCCGACGCATCTCGGCGTGAGCCTCGAGGAGCCGCACCTTGACGCCGGCGCGGCGGGCGGCGTCGGACGCCTGCTCCTCGAGCCGGGCCACGTCAGCCGGGACGCCGGGCGCGTCCGCGGCGGGGCGGGTCGTGCTGCCGGGCGTCGAGCGGGGCACGGCACCACTCTGTCACGAGTCGCGCCCCGGGCCGGCGTGCCCGACGTAGGCCCACGCCTCGATCTCGACGAGGGCGCCGAGGGGGAGCCCGGCGACGGCGACCGCCGAGCGGGCGGGCAGGTGGCCGCCGAATGCCGCGACATACGCCTCGTTGACGGCGGCGTAGTCGGCGATGTCGGCCAGGAAGACGGTGGTCTTGGCGACGGCGCCGAGGTCGCTGCCCTGCTCGCGCAGCAGCGCCCTCAGGTTGGCGACCGCCTGGGTGACCTGGGCTGCGACGCCGCCTTCGACCAGCGTGCCCTCGCGAGCGCCCACCTGCCCGCTGCAGACGACCCAGTCGCCGGCTCGAACCGCCGGCGTGTACGCGCCGACCGGCCGCGGCGTCGGGGAAGGGGCGGGGCTTTCCGGCGATTCCATGGCTTTCGACCTCTTTCTGTGTTCTCCGTGCGGCTCGCCCAACGCTGCCTCAGGCCGGGCGCCGTTGTCCAGCGCCGGGGGGCGGGGTCGAGCGCCGGCGGGGCGGGGTCCACGCCGGCGCCGGCGCCTCGCGCTAGCGCCTCGTGCCCCGGCGGGTCGGCCAGCGGGGGGGGAGACCCTGGGCGATCCAGGTGGCCGCCGCCACGGCGGCGAAGACGGCGTCGGACCCGTTGACCGGCTCGGCGGCGGCCGCCGCCCCGGCGGGCCGGCCCCCGACGGCGACGTGGATCGGCGGGGTGTCGCGGGCACCCAGGATCCCGAACGACCGGATCGTCAGGTCCTCGGGCACCCCGTCGGGTCCGACCGCGATCCCCTCCGAGCACACCCACCCGAGAGCCATGTGGGCCGCGCCGGTCGCGTACGAGCGCAGCACCACCTCGTCGAGGGGATCGCCGCACTCCACGCTCACGTCGACCGACGCCGGCCACCCGCCGGCGTCGACGGTCACCCACGCCTCTGCCCGGGCGCCGGCGGACCCGGCAGCCCCGCGGACGGCGGCGTGGCCCCTGCCCGACGCCCCCGCGGCCGGGACCTCCCCGCGGGCCAGCGCCGCCGCCGCCGCCGTCA